>CAYJEC010000113.1:0-8680 GCA_964369025.1 uncultured Ideonella sp.
CGTTGGCTTCCAGCGCCGAGCCGGCGTTGAAGCCGAACCAGCCCACCCACAGCAGGGCGGAGCCCACCATGGTCAGCGTCAGGCTGTGAGGAGCCATCGACTCCTTGCCGTAGCCGATGCGCTTGCCCACCATGTAGGCACCCACCAGGCCAGCGACCGCGGCGTTGATGTGCACCACGGTGCCGCCGGCGAAGTCCAGCGCACCCATCTGCCAGATGTAGCCCGCCTTGGCGGTCATCTCGTCGGCCACGCCGGCGGCGCCGGTGTAGGCGTCCGGGCCCATCCAGAACCAGACCATGTGGGCGATCGGCGCGTAGCTGAAGGTGAACCACAGCGCCATGAACAGCAGCACGGCCGAGAACTTGATGCGCTCGGCGAAGGCGCCGACGATCAGTGCGCAGGTGATGCCCGCAAAGGTGGCCTGGAAGGCAGCGAAGACGATCTCGGGGATGTAGACGCCCTTGCTGAAGGTCGCCGCATTGGCGAACGTGCCGGCCACGTTGTCCCAGGTGCCCTTGAGGAACAACCGGTCGAAGCCGCCGATGAAGGCATTGCCCTCGGTGAACGCCAGGCTGTAGCCATAGATGGTCCACAGCACGACGATCATCGAGAAGGTGACCATCACCTGCATCAGCACGGACAGCATGTTCTTGCTGCGGACCAGGCCGCCGTAGAACAGAGCCAGGCCCGGCACGGTCATCAGGATGACCAGCATCGTGGAGACCATCATCCAGGCGGTGTCGCCCTTGTTGGGAACGGGCGCGGGTGCGGCGGCAGCGGCCTCCGAAGCGGCTTCGGCTGGGGCTGCGGCGGCCACAGCGGCGGAAGCCGGTGCCTCGGCGGTGGCTGCCGCAACGGCCGGCGCTGACGCGGCAGCGTCCTGCGCGGCCACTGCGCCGGCGAAGCCCAGGACCGCAAGGCCCAGGGCGAGGGTGGCAAGAAGTTTTCTCATGATGCGTTGTCTCGGGTGGTGTTTGGCGTGTTCAGAGGGCGTCCTTGCCGGTCTCGCCGGTGCGGATGCGGACAACCTGTTCAAGCGAGGAGACGAAGATCTTGCCGTCGCCGATCTTGCCGGTGCGGGCCGATGCCTCGATGGCCTCGATCACACGGTCGACGAGCGCGTCGTCGATGGCGGCCTCGATCTTCACTTTCGGCAGGAAGTCCACCACGTACTCCGCGCCGCGGTACAGCTCGGTGTGGCCCTTCTGACGGCCGAAGCCCTTGACTTCGGTCACTGTGATGCCCTGAACGCCGATGGCGCTGAGGGCTTCACGCACTTCGTCGAGCTTGAATGGCTTGACGATCGCGGTCACCATCTTCATGGTTGATTGCTCCTAGGTTGGATGCTTCAGAAGTTGTACTTGATGCCGAGCACGACACCGGCCTTGCCGAGATCCTTGCCGTTCGGCCCGACGTAGACATCGGTGTCGGTGTCGACCAATGCCAGGCTCGGCACCCAGCCTGAAAAGTCCTTGCTGATCGTCAGCGAGTAGTCGCTGTAGCTGGCGACCCCCAGGTTCTTGACCGTCTGGTGGCCGATGTGAGGCGCCACCATGATCCCGTTGCCCAGGTCGAACGTGGCCGACAGATCGACGTAGCCGCTGCCCTTGCTGTCGCCGAAGCCAAACAGGTTGGTGACCGAGTGCGAGTACTTCAGCGTGAACATGGCATAGCTCAGCGCCCCATAGATCTCGGTGGTGTTGGCGCTGGGATTCAGGCCGTTGCTCGGATACTGGTAGGTCAGGGCGCCGACGTCGAGGGTCAGGCCGGTGGCGACCTCGCCCTTCCAGCCGCCGTACAGGTCGATCTCGACGTTGGCATCGCCGCCCGCGTCGTCGATCCACTTGATGCTGGAGGCCCAAGCGCCCAGGTAGATGCCGTTCGGCATGCCGAAATCGACGCCGGCCTGGACGGCGGGCTGCAGGCGGGTCTGGGAGATGCCGCGGTAGCGGTAGTCGCTGAACGCGCCGACGTTGAACGCCAGCGTGGAATCAGCGGCCGAAGCCACGGTCGGCAGGGCGCTGCAGGTGGCCAGCACAGCGGCCATCAGGGCAAGGGATTTCTTCGTCATGGATGGAACTCCGGCAAGTGAAGGTGATGCGTGTCGGAGAGAGCATTGCACCTTCCGTGCCACCGCAGCCCGCGCGCCGTAGGGCCGCGCGCGCCGTCGCATCGGGTGCCTGCCGGCTCTGATCCGGCGCACCAACGCGGGCCATCGGAGCCAATCGGCACCAAAGAGGTGCATAGACCGAGTCCCCCAAGCGGGGGAAGGCGGCAGGCGCCCCGGCCCCGCACAATCCTTGCGCTCCCGGCCACCAGTTCCGGGTGCTCATGGGGGGATTCATATGACATTGGCCGTCGTTACCAGCCGGGCGCTGGACGGTCTGACCGCGCCCGAGGTCCGGGTGGAGGTCCATCTGGCCAACGGGCTGCCCAGTTTCACGCTGGTCGGCCTTGCCGACACCGAGGTGAAGGAGGCCAGGGAAAGGGTCCGTGCGGCGCTGGCAGAGAGCGGTTTCGCGTTCCCCCACAACAAGCGCATCACTGTCAACCTCGCTCCGGCAGACCTGCCCAAGGAGTCGGGCCGCTTTGACTTGCCCATCGCACTGGGCATCCTGGCTGCCCAGGGGGTGATCGAGTTGTCGCGCCTGCAGGGCCGGGAGTTCGCCGGAGAGTTGTCGCTTGCGGGCGAGTTGAGGCCAGTGCGCGGCGCGCTGGCGCTTGCCCTGGCGGCGCGCGAGGCCGTGCCACGGCCGACCCTGGTGCTGCCAACCGCCAGCGCGGCCGAGGCCGCACGTGTCGAGGGCCTGGATATCCGCGCGGCCAGCCACCTGGCCGAGGTGGTGCAGGCACTGCAGGCGCAGGCGGAAGGCGCGACGTTGGCATTGCCCCGGGCTCGTGCCGCCGAGACGGCCGCTGCGGCCGACTTGCCGGACCTGCGTGACGTCAAAGGCCAGGCGGCTGCCAAGCGGGCTTTGGAGATCGCCGCTGCCGGCGGCCACAGCATGCTGCTGGTGGGGCCGCCGGGGACTGGCAAGTCGATGCTGGCGCAGCGCTTGCCGGGGCTGTTGCCCCCGATGAGCGACGAAGAGGCCCTGGCCACGGCGGCCCTGCACAGCATCGCGGCCGGGGGCTTCGACGCCGCGTTGTGGCGCACGCGCCCGGTGCGCGCGCCACACCACAGTGCCAGTGCGCCGGCTTTGGTGGGCGGCGGCTCGCCGCCGCGGCCGGGCGAAATCTCGCTCGCCCACGGCGGCGTGCTGTTCCTCGATGAACTGCCTGAGTTCCCGCGCATGGCGCTGGAGGCCTTGAGGGAGCCCCTGGAGACCGGCCAGATCACCATCTCTCGTGCCGCTCGGCAGGCGCAGTACCCCGCGCGCTTCCAACTGGTGGCCGCGATGAACCCCTGCCCCTGCGGATGGCTGGGTGCTTTCGCGGCCACGGGCAAGACCTGCCGATGCACACCCGAGGCGGTGGCACGCTACCAGGCGCGCCTGTCTGGCCCGTTGATCGACCGCATCGACATGCAGGTGGAAGTGCCTGCCATGCCGCCGGCCGAGATCCTGGCCGCAGCAGACGGCGAGCCCAGCAGCCAGGTGGCGGCGCGAGTTGCCCGGGCAAGGGAGCGGCAGTTGGCACGCCAGGGCCGTGCCAATGCGGCGATCGGCGCAGGTGACATCGACGTGTTGTGCCAGCTTCAGCCCGAGGCCGCCCTGTTCCTGCAGTCCGCCGCCACGCGCCTCGGCTGGTCTGGCCGCAGCCTGCACCGCGTGATGAAGCTCGCCCGAACCATCGCTGACCTGGCCGGTGCCGACACAGTCGGTGTGGCGCCCGTGGCCGAGGCCGTTCAGTACCGCCGCGCGCTGCCAGGAGCCTAGCTGGCGCCCAGGCGCTGCCTCGCCGCAGCCGCCAGAGCCCGCCGGCCCGTGGGGTCGGCGACCCACCTCAGGATGGCCTCGATCCACGCATCGGCGTCGTTGGGCAGCAGCACCCCGTCGACCCCGTCCTGCACAAAGCCCTCGTAAGGGGCGGTACGGCTGTACAGGCCCACCGCGCCCTGGCGGGCGTAGTCGATGAATTTCACCGGCCCGCGGGCCGCATTGAAGCGGCTGGGCAGCAGCGGCGCCAGGCCGATGTCGGCCGGGTGGCTGGCGGTGTGGGCCAGGTAGTTTTCCCAGCGCATCGGGTGCAGCACGGCCACGCGCGGAAGATCCCGAAATCGCCGGTTCACGGGGAGTTCGCCGAACAACTCGACATGGGTTTCCTCGCTGCGTTGCTGCACTGCGGCCAGGACCGGATGCAGCCAGTCGATCTCGGCCTGATGCGACGCCGTGCCGTGGTAGACCAGTTTCACCAGCGGCCGAGGTGTGGCCAGCCCTTGGGGAGGGGCAAAAGGGAGCTGGAACGGGGAAGCGCCTGCGTACTTGGTGGCCAAGGCTTCGGTGGCCACCCACCACTGGCTGCCCATTTGTTCGAACCAGGGCCGCTGCGACAAAGCCATGCGCCGTATCTTCCGGGCATAGGGCGCGGCCAGTTCGGACAAGGCCTGCGGGTCCAGCAGGTCATCGTCCAGGAACCAGGCCAGGCCCACCAGCCCAGGGCGGTGGCGCTCGATGGCGGCGCGCCACGGCGCATGCAGGTAGCGCTGAACGACCACAAAGTCACCAGGCAGCAGTTGCCCGGCGCGCGGCGCGGCACGCGCGTCGAGGCGAATCAGCGCCGGGCCGAGGCCAGCCAGAAACGGGGCGAGCAGGTAATCCCCGCTGGGGGTGCGGCCTTCTTCCAGCAGCACCAGGCGGCTTGCCGCCTTCGCCTGACCAGGGGTGCCCTGCGGAAAGGCGTCTCGCGGCGGGGGGCTGCCCAGCAGGCGGCGCCACATCAGAGGGCCCTTCCATTCACGGAGGCGTCGAAGAAGTCGACCAGCGTGCCATTCACGCCGTCCTCGGTGGAGCCTTTCGCTGGCGCAGGGGCGATGCGGCGGACACAGTCGTCCCCGACAACCAGCACGAGGGCGTCGGGCCGCTGACGCTGGATGTCGGGCAGGGCGGGCATGAAGACATGGTAGCCGCGGCAGGGCTGCGGATGGCGGTTAACGAGCGTCCACCGGTGACTTGCAGCCTGCAACGCCAGAGCCAAGTGGCGGACCTGACCCGGAAAGTCTTGATGGATGAAGAGGATGCTCATGGCGCCGGGGCGGGTCTGTCGGCGCATCAACCGTGGCCATCCCCCCCAATTTTCGGCTGGGAGATCTTGGGTCCCGGGGCACAATCAGGTGCCAACGCGGCCGCCGGCCGCCACAAAATCAAGGGAAAAGTCGGCCGATGAGGGATTTGTGCTGATACTTGCTGACAGACCAGGGGGCAGTACCAGGGTCGGGTCGGATAGAGTCTGCCTTTCGCTGGCGCTCGGCACCCGGGCTCGAAGCGGCGTACCCACCCGACCATGAAACGCAGTTCCTGGCAGATCCAAAAGGCCGTCGTGTTCGCGCTGATCCTGCGCGAGTTGAAGACGCGCTTCGGCGGCCGCATGATCGGGCTGCTCTGGGTCCTGTTCGAGCCGATCACCAACATTGCACTCATGCTGGTGATGCGGATCCTGATCCGTGACCGCTATGCAGGCGTGATGATCGACATCGTGGTCTACCTGGTGGTCGCGATGATTCCGTTCTTTGCCTTTCGCAATATTTGGTTCCGGATGATGGGGGCGGTAGAGGGCAACATGGGCCTGTTCTCGTACCGTCAGGTGAAGCCGGCTGATTCGATGGTGGCGCGAACGATCATGGAAGTCGTGATGTACACAGCGATCTTCCTGGTCTTCATGGTTTTCTTCGCTTGGATGGACTATCAGGTTTTCCCGACGCATCCCATCGAATACCTGGGCCTGGTCATTCTCTTCATTGTTTGGGGCGTTGCGCTGGGGTTGATGTCCGCAGTCGGCGTAAAGAAGTTTCCGGCATTGGGGAGCTTCCTGCGGCTGGTTTCGTTCCCTCTTTATATTACTTCGGGTGTCCTCTTCTCGGTCTCTCGCTTTCCGCCCCTGGTCGTCGAGGTGCTGATGTGGAACCCATTGCTGCACATGGTGGAGTTGACGCGCTGGGCTTACCTGACCACCTACAACCCGATCATGGGCGTGAACATCCTTTATCCTCTAACAGTTGGGACCACCTTGCTGGGCGTGGGCGTTGCGCTGTTCTGGGTCAACCGCCAGCATCTGCTGTTGCGACGCTGAGGTCACTCCATGATCGAGTTGCGAAATCTCACCAAGTCCTATCCGACTCGCCACGGGCGCAAGTACGTGTTCCGTGACTTGAGCTTTAAGTTGCCAACAGGCTCTGGCGTGGGGCTGATCGGCCGCAATGGCGCAGGCAAGACCACGCTGCTTAATTTGCTTGGCGGCCTGGATGCCCCAGACCACGGCGAAGTGATCACAGACCAGAGCATTTCCTGGCCGGTCGGCTTGAACGGTGGATTCCAAACGACTTTGTCTGCTCGTGACAATGTGCGGTTCGTCTGTCGTGTGTTCGGCGCCACCGGCGCGGAGATGCGCGAGAAAATGGAGTATGTCGAGTCGTTCGCCGAAATTGGCGACTACTTTGATCTTCCGATGCGCACCTATTCGCCAGGCATGCGCTCGCGCGTGGCATTCGGGCTCAGCATGGCATTCGATTTCGACTACTACCTGATCGATGAGGTCATGGCAGTTGGCGACCCAATCTTTCGCAAGAAGGCGGCACAGGTGTTTAGGGAGAAACTGGCTCATGCAGGTGTGATCCTGGTTTCAAACACCCACAAGGACATCAAGGAGCTTTGCAGCACCGTGGTGTTCATCCACAACGGACAGGCGTCGGTCTATGACGACGTCGACGAGGGTCTCGCGGCCTTCCAGGAACTTCTCAAGGCATCGCAACCATGAAGGCATCCTCATTCACGCCCAGGCGGCTGATGTCGGCGCTGATCGCCGCACCCATGGTGCTCGGCCTGATCTACTACACGCTCATTGCTTCAGACCGCTACACCAGCAAGTCGGTCGTCGCGGTCAAATCTGCTGTGATAAGTTCCAGCCCGGGCGGCGCCGTCTCGCTGGGCTCGGGTATTGGACTGTTGTCCTGGGAGGACACGCTGTACCTGCTGAACTTCGTGCACTCCTCCAGCCTCGTGCGTGAGCTCGATGCGAACCTGAGGTTGCGCGAGCACTATGAACAACCGCGCGCTGACGTGTTCTACCGCCTGTGGCCGGGCACCAGCGTTGAATGGTTCGTCAAGTACTTCGGTGCCCGAGTTGAACTGGAGTTCAGCGACGTGAACGGGCTGCTTACCATTCGTACCCAGGGTTTCGACCCGGAGACAGCCGAGAAGCTCAACCTTGCGATTCTCGAGGCCTCAGAACGCTTCGTGAACACCTACACCCACCGGGTGGCATCCGAACAAATGAAGTTCTCCCAGGGCGAGTTCGAGGCGGCGTCGCTACGCCTGCAGGCGGCCAAGGCCAAGGTGGTTGAGTTCCAAACCACAAACCGGATCCTCGATCCGGTGGCCCAGTCGGCCGCTGCCAACGCGTTGACAGCCGAACTACAGGCTACGGTATCGCGACTGGAGGCGGATCTGAAGAACAAGCTGTCCTTCATGCAACCAGACGCGCCCCAAGTGGTCTCCTTGCGTGACCAAATTGTCGCCAACAAGGCGCAACTCGAGGCGGAAAAGGCGCGGACCACCTCCAGCCAGACCGGGGACCGGCTCGGTGCGCTAAATGCCGAGTACCAGGACTTGTTGTTGAAGGCAGTCTTCGCCGAAGACGCCTACCGTTCCGCCAACAGTGCGTTGGAGGCTGCGCGTATTGAGGCTGCGCGCAAGATCAAGAGCCTGATCGTCGTCGAGGCACCTACCAAGGCCGAGACCGCTGAGTACCCACGCCGCATCTACAACCTGCTCACCTTGCTTGCGCTGTGCGCCATCGTCTATGCGGTGGTCCGGCTCATCGTCGCCACGATTCAGGAACATCAGGACTGAACACCATGACCCGCAATACCCTTCACCACCTGATCGCTGCCCTCGCGCTGGGCACCCTGACGACGATTGCCGCCGGGCAGGCCGCACCGCAGCCGATGGTCTATCCCGCCACCAGCGGCATGCCGGCCACGACCTCGAGCACGACCAGCACAGTGCCCACGGCCAGCACCGTCGCCCCGCCGCAGCAACCGGTGCCGGTGGGCACGCCGGCCGTCGCGCCGCCGCCGGTGGTGGCGCCTTTGCCTGTCACGCCGACTGCCACCGGCCGGCCGGTGATGTTCGGTTCCCAGATGTTCAGCGGCCGCTTTGGCGCCGTCACCTTCAGCGGTTTCAATCCGGACTACCAGCTTGCCATCGGCGACCGTGTGCTGACCCGCCTGTGGGGCGCGATCATCTACGAGGCCACCCAGCCTGTGGACGCGCAAGGCAACATCTTCATCCCCAACGTCGGCCCGGTGAAGGTGGTCGGCGTACGCAACGGCGACCTGAACCAATTGGTCGATAACGCCGTCAAGAAGGTCTTCCGCGCCAACGTCGGCGTGTACGCCACGCTGGAAGCGGCGCAGCCGGTGAAGGTCTACGTGACCGGCTTCGTGCGCGCGCCGGGTCTGTACGGCGGCCTGTCTTCCGACTCGGTGCTGTACTACCTCGACCGCGCCGGCGGCATCGACCCC
>CAYJEC010000114.1:0-8617 GCA_964369025.1 uncultured Ideonella sp.
CCAGAACTCGCGCCGCGCCTTGGGGTCGACGCCGGCGGTGGGTTCGTCCAGCAGGAGCAGGCGCGGCTCGTGCAGCAGGCAGGCGGCCAGCGCCAGCCGCTGCTTCCAGCCGCCGGAGAGCGAGCCTGCGAGCTGTTGCTGGCGGCTCGCCAGCCCCAGCCGCTGCAGGGCTTCGTCGACCCGCCGCGGCCGCTCCGGAAGCTCGAACAGGCGGGCCACGAAATCCAGGTTCTGGCGGATCGACAGGTCCTCGTACAGCCCGAACTTCTGCGTCATGTAGCCGACCTGGCGCTTGATCAGCCGGCCCTCACGCTTCAGATCCAGCCCCAGGCAGCTTCCCTCCCCGGCATCCGGGGTCAGCAGCCCGCAAAGCATGCGGATGGTGGTGGTCTTGCCGCTGCCGTTGGGGCCGAGGAAGCCGCAGATGCGTCCGGGTGCGATCTGAAGTGCCACGTCGTCGACCACCGCGCGGCCGTCGTAGCGCTTGGTCAGGCCACGGACATCAATGGCCAGTTCCGTCATGGTGCGCGCCGGACGTCCAGCGGCTGGCCCGGATGCAGCCGCGGCGCATCGTCTGGCGCGGGCCGTGCCTCGACCATGAACACCATCCGCGCCCGCTGGGTGTTGGAATAGATCACCGGGGGCGTGTACTCGGCCTGGGTGGCGATGCGGGTGATGCGCGCGGCGATGGGTGCACCGCAGCCGTCGCAGTGCAGCGTCACCGCCTGCCCCGGAGCCAGGCCGCCCACCTCGGCCTCGGGCACGAAGAAGCGCGCCTTGCGCGCGGCAGGCGGCAGCAGCGCCAGGACCGGCTGGCCGGCCGGCACGTACTCGCCTACGCGCCAGAAGGTGTCGCGGACCACGCCCGCCGTTGGTGCGGCCTGCTGGGTTTCCTGTTCGCGCCATTGCAGCTGCCGCTGGGCCTGACGGGCCGCTTCGGCCTGCGCCTCAGCGCTGGCGCGCTCGTCGGCGCGGGCCGGCAAACCGGCCACCCGCACGGCGGCTTCGAGTTCAGAGACACGGGCCTTCGCCTGGGCCAGCGCGGTGGCAGCGTCGTCAAGGCGTGAGCGCGAGATGAACTCCTGCGCCACCAAGGCCTGTTGGCGCTTCAGGTCGGCGTCAGCCCGCTCGGCCTGGGCGCGGGCCTGGGCGAGCTGGGCCTGGGTCACCGAGACTTCGTCGGCCCGCCGGCCCTTGGTGGTGTTGGCGGCCTGGGCTTGCGCGGCCAGCACACGGGCATCGGCTTCGGCGCGTGCAGCCAGCTCGGTGGTGGCCTCCAGCGCAAACAGCGGGGCGCCGTCGGCGACCGTCTGTCCGGCCTGAACCGACAGCCGGGCCAACCGCCCTGCCACCGGTGCGGCAATGTAGATGTCCTCGCCCTCAGCGTAGCCGGACCAACCGGTGCTGGCCGGGGCGTGGCAGCCGGCCAGCAGGATCAGCAGCAAGGTGAAGCAGGCAGGGACGCGTCGACGCATGGCCCATTATTGGCCTCGCCGCCGGATGGCTCAACCAGGCCTGCAGGCCGGCAACTCAGGCGGCTTGCCCGCGCGCCTGGCGGTGGGCGCCCCCCGCGCGCGCCACGGTGCCGGCATCGGCGTGCGGCAGTCGCACATAGCGTGCCCCATCGCCGCCGCAAGTCGCGCGTGGCGGCCGGCAGCGCGCGGGCCGAGGCCAGCGCATCGGACTGAGCCTGGAGAAACGCGGTCGCGACGTGTCGATCTGGGTAAGATCCCCGCGCCATGCCATCGATAGACTTCGCCTGGGACCACCCGGGGCCTTTCACGCAGCCGGTCGCGCCCGGCGCGGGTGACATCGACGGCTTGAACCACACCAACAACGCGGTCTACGTTCAGTGGTGTGAAAGGATCGCCTGGGCCCACTCGGAGTGGCTCGGCCTGGGCTTGGCAGACTATCGCCGCCTGGATCGCGCCATGGCCATTCGGCGCGGCAACTACGACTACCTGTTGCCCACTGCCCTCGGCGATTCGCTCACGCTGGCCACCTGGCTGCTCGACAGCGACGGCAAACTGACCATGACGCGTGGCTTCCAACTGGTGCGCGACCACGACGGCGCCACTGTTCTGCGCGGCCACTGGGATCTGGTGTGCATCGAGCTCGCCAGTGGCAGACCGCGGCGAATGCCGCCTGAGTTCTGCGGGGTCTATCTCGGTGCGATGGTTGGCGCGGCGGGGCCGCCGCACGACAAGCTGTCGCGCGAAGTAGCTGGACACCCAGGAACACCCTGAGGAAGAAACGAGGGGCTTGGCGCGTAATCCAACGTTGCCCTCAACACCCGAAGGAGTTCACCGATGCGCAAGACACGTTACCTGGCCCTGCTGGCTGCAACGACCCTGCTTGGGGCCTGTGCCACCCCACCGGCCACTGGCCCGATGAGCTTCTTCATCACCAGCGTGGGCAGCGGCAAGGGGGCTGATTTCGGCGGCTTGGCGGGCGCTGATGCCCATTGTCAGAAGCTGGCCGGCGCGGCGGGCGCAGGCGGCAAGACCTGGCGTGCCTACCTGAGCGTACCGGGTAGCTTCCCGTCGGCCACCACACCGGCGGTGGCCTCGGTCAACGCCCGCGATCGCATCGGTGCCGGCCCCTGGTTCAATGCCAAGGGCTCCTTGATTGCCCGCGACGTGGCCCATCTGCACAACGGCAACCTGATCAGCAAGGACACCGCACTCGACGAGAAGGGCAGCGTGGTCAAGGGGCGCGGGGACACACCCAACGAGCACGATGTGCTGACCGGCTCGCGTGCCGACGGCACCGCCTTCGCGCCGCAGACCGACACCACCTGCAAGGCCTGGACAAGCAGCACCGACGGCTCGGCCATCGTCGGCCACCACGACCGCACCGGCCCCCTTCCCGAGAACTGGGCCACCTCGTGGAACTTCTCGCACCAGTCGGCCGGCTGCAGTCAGGAAGCTCTGGTTCGCACCGGCGGCTCGGGCCGGCTGTACTGTTTCGCGTCCAACTGAGGCCTGCGCCCGGGCGCTGACGGCACCTGGGCCCGGCACGCCATGTCAGGCTTTTCTGGCATCGTGCCGCCATGCAATCAAGCCGGCTGCTTTCCATCCTGCTGCGCCTCCAGGCGCAGGGGCGTGTGTCGGCTCAGGTGCTGGCCGACGCACTGGAGGTCTCGGTGCGAACCATCTACCGGGACATCGACGCGCTGAGCGCGGCCGGTGTACCGGTATTCGCCGAGAAAGGGCGGCAGGGTGGGTTCTCGCTCCGGGACGGGTACCGCACCCGCCTGACCGGGTTGGACCGGCCCGAGGCAGGGAGCCTGTTCCTGTCGGGCGTCCCTTTCGCGGCAGCACAACTGGGGCTGGGGCCTGCGCTGGAAAGCACACGCCTGAAGTTGCTGGCGTCGTTGCCCGAGTCGGCGCGCAACGAGGCCCAGCGCGTGGCATCACGTTTTCACCTCGATCCGGTCGGGTGGTTCCAGGGGCCGGATGATCAGGGGTTGCTGCCCGAACTGGCCACCGCCGTCTGGTCAGGCCGGATGCTGCAGATTCGCTATGAACGCTGGACCGGCGTGGTGGAGCGACGCGTGTCGCCGCTCGGTCTCGTCCTGAAGGCGGGCCTGTGGTACCTCGTGGCGGCAGCAGATGAACAGCCTCGCACTTACCGCGTCAGCGCCATCCAGGCGCTGGTGGTGGAGGATGCGTCCGCCACCGTTCCTGCGCGATTTGACCTGGTGCGCTACTGGAGCCGGTTTGCCAGCGACTATGAAGCCCGGATGCAAACAGGCCGAGCACGGGTGCGCGCTCGGCCCGCTGGGCTCAAGGCCCTGTCTCGGATGAGTCATGCGATGGCTCAGGCCGTTGCGGTGGCCGGCCCGTGCAACAAGGCAGGGTGGCACGAACTGGAGATCCCCATCGAATCGATCGACGTGGCCGTGGGGGAACTTCTCCGGCTGGGCCCCGATGTACAGGCCCTGGGCCCGCGCGAACTGCGGTCGGCACTGAAGCGGGCGGTCATGGCCTTGCAGGCGGTGTACATCGGGCGGGGCAAAGGCTGACATTCGGTGTCAGGGTACGGGGCCCACAGTGAGGCCAAGGGGCACACGTGTCGTGGCGCCGCACCAGGAGATCCCTCATGAGCAACGACCCCGCCGACGCGCAAAGGCGCTCGGTTCTTCAGATCACCGCCGGGCTGGCCGCAGCAAGCACCGCAGTGTTTGGCAATGCCAGTGCGGCGGCCAGCCCGCCCAAGCCCACTGGCCAGCCCGGAGACTTTGCGTTCCTCACCGGTGAGTGGCGGATCAAGAATCGCCAGTTCAAGAACGGCGCCTGGGAGGCCTTCGACGGCGAAGCCACGGTCTACGGCATCCTGGCCGGCGTCGGCAGCGTCGAGGAACTTCGCATCCCGTCACGAAACTTCAGCGGCATGGGCCTGCGGCTGCTCGACGTGGAGCGCAAGCTGTGGGCCGACCACTGGGTCAATGCCAAGAGCGGGGTGCTGACACCGCCTCCGTCCTGGGGCAGCTTCGTGGACGGTGTGGGCATCTGGGATGCCGACGACCAGGAAGGCGACACGCCCGTGATCTACCGGGGTGTGTGGGATCAGATCACGGCATCGTCGTGCCGCTGGTATCAGGCCAGTTCGCGGGACGGCGGAGCGTCATGGCAGGAAAGTTGGGTGATGCACTGGACGCGGCGATAGCGCACAGCGCGTTCAGCGTCGTGCCAGCCAGACGCCGAAAACCGCCACGCCCATGCCAAGCAGGGACAGTCCTGTGAGTGTTTCGCCGAACAGCGCCCATGCAAACAGTGCCGTGGTGGGGGGCGTGAGGTAGAACAGGCTGGCCACGTTGACGGCGCTGCCGCGGCGGATGAGCACGTTCAGCAGGCTCACGGCGCCGAGCGAAAGCACGAACACCAGCCAGGCCAGTGCAAACACAAAGTCGCTCGTCCAGCGGATCTGCATCGTTTCAGTCTGATGCGCCAGCAGCCCGGTGACCGCCAGGCACGGCAGGAACTGGATCACCGATCCGGTGCGCAGGTCGAACGAAGGGCAGAAGCGCTTCTGGTAGAGAGTGCCCGCCGTGATGCCCAGCAGTGCCAGCACGGCCGGCACCAGCATGGTGGTCAACGTACCGCCGCTATGGCCTGCCACCATCTTGTGGGCGACCACCAGGCCGACCCCGGCAAAACCCATGGCCAGACCGGCCCATTGCGTGGGCCGCACGCGCTCGCCCAGCAGCACGCCGGCTCCCAGGGCCGTCAGCACCGGCTGCAGACCTACCACCAGCGCGGCGATCCCGGCCGGCAGCCCGAGCGCGATGGCCGAGAACACGCCGCCCAGGTAGACGGCATGCACCAGCAACCCGGCCACACCGATATGAAACCATTCCTTCGGCGCGCGAGGCCAGGGTGCCCCGGACAGCACGGCGATAGCGCCCATCAACAGCAGGACTACTGCGTAGCGTACGCTCAGGAAGGTCAACGGCTCCGCGGACGGCAGGCCGAACTTCGCCCCGATGAAGCCTGTGCTCCACAGGGCGACGAAGAGCAGGGGATAGAGCCGGTCCCAGGGGGTCGCAGGGTGGGGCGGTGAGGGCGTGTTCATGGACCGACGTCGGTCCCGATCGGCCCGGGCTGCTCGCTCCACAGCTTGACCAGCGTCAGCCCCACCGCCAGCATCGGCGGGCCGATGAAGATGCCTATGAAGCCGAAGGCAACAATGCCGCCGAACACGCCGAAAACGATCAGGAGCAGCGGCAGGCTGCTGCTTCGGCTGATCAGGTAGGGCTTGATGAAGTTGTCAATGCTGCTGATGGCCAGCAGCCCGTAGGCCACCATGAAGATCGCCCAGCCGACCTCCCCGTGCCCGGCCAGCCACAGCGCTGCGCCACCCCACACCAGCGGCGGCCCGACCGGCACCATCGAGAACAGGAAGGTCAGCGCGCCCAGCGCCAGCGCGCCGGGTACCCCGGCGATCAGGAAGCCGACCATCGCGACCAGGGCCTGCGCCAGGGCGGTACCGAAGATGCCGTGCACCACACCCGTCACCGTGCTGTCGATGGTGGCCAGCAGTTCGTCACCCAGGTGGCCGGCGAGCTTTTCCAGCACGCGGCGCGCGGCGCCCACCAGCGCCTCGCCGTCACGGTAGAAGAAGAAGGCGATGAAGGCAGCGAAGGTGAGCTGGATCAGCCCGGCGCCCACGGCCTTGCCGGTACCCAGGAGCAGGCTGCGGGCCGGCTCCATCAGGCTCTTGACGAGTGCGGCCACCTCTTCTCGGCTGGCGGCCACACGCTGCCAGTAGGCCACCAGCAGATCGCCGACCAGGGGCACGTCCTTGAGCCAGTCTGGCGGCAGGAAGGGCCCGTGGTCGAGCAGGGCCTTGGCGCTGTCCACCAGGGCGGTCACGTCGTCTGCCAGGCTGAGCGCCAGCACCGTGCAGGGGCCGATCACCAGCACCACCAGCAGGGAGGTCATTGCCAGCGCTGACCAGGCTGGACGGCCGCCCAACGCATGGCGAATGCGGCGGTGCAGTGGCCAGCTGGAGGTGCACGCCACGGCGGCAAACAGCAGCGCCGGGATGAACGGATGGAGAACCTGCCAGCAGCCGACCGCGACAATGACGACGGCGGCCAGCTGGGCGTAGTGCAACAGACTCTGTTTCACGGGGGCCTGGAATGTCGGGTGGGAACCCTGCCATTCCAGCACAGCTCTCGGTCCTGCTGATAGACTTCGCCTATACAGCGCCGATTTGTTCCTGATTGCGGGCGCTCTAAAAGTACAGCTAAAGAGGGACATCCGACTCCCGGTGTCCGCGCTTTGGCGACGGCACCGGGTTTTTTGTTGGAGGTGGTAAACCAGATGGGTTCGGTCGGCTTCGTTTCGCCGCAGAGCATGCATTTCATTGAGCCCTTGCCACTGCAAAGCGGGGCCTGGCTCACCGACTACACGCTCGTCTACGAAACCTACGGCACGCTGAACGCGGACCGCAGCAACGCGGTGCTGGTTTGCCACGCGCTCAACGCGTCGCACCACGTGGCCGGCGAATACGCTGACCAACCCCACAGCATGGGGTGGTGGGACAACCTTGTCGGCCCCGGCAAGCCCCTGGACACCAACCGCTTCTTCGTGATCGGGGTCAACAACCCAGGGTCGTGTTTCGGTTCCACCGGGCCCATGCACCTGAACCCCGGCACCGGCCGGCCCTATGGTGCGGATTTCCCGGTGGTCACGGTGGAAGACTGGGTCGATGCGCAGGCGCGGCTGGTGCAACGCCTGGGCATCACGCAACTGGCGGCGGTGCTTGGCGGCAGCCTGGGCGGCATGCAGGCGTTGGCCTGGACCATGCGTTACCCAGCGCGCCTGCGCCACTGCGTGGCCGTGGCGACGGCGCCCAACCTGTCGGCACAGAACATCGCCTTCAATGAGGTGGCGCGGCGTGCCATCGTCACCGACCCGGATTTCCATGGCGGCCACTTCTACGCCCATGGGGTGATTCCCAAGCGGGGCCTGCGGGTGGCCCGCATGATCGGCCACATCACCTACCTGAGCGACGACTCGATGGAGGCCAAGTTCGGCCGCGCGCTGCGCGACAGCGAACTGGGCTACACCACCCAGGACATCGAGTTCCAGATCGAAAGTTACCTGCGCCACCAGGGTGACAAGTTCAGCGAGTACTTCGACGCCAACACCTACCTGCTCATCACCCGGGCGCTCGACTACTTCGACCCGGCTCACGCCTGTGGCGACGACTTGGCGGCAGCCTTCAAGGTGGCGCGAGGCAACAAGTTCCTGATCGTCAGCTTCACCACCGACTGGCGCTTCTCACCAGCGCGTTCGCGCGAGATCGTCAAGGCTCTGGTCGACAACCGCATCGGCCTGAGCTACGCGGAGATCGACGCCCCGCACGGGCACGACGCCTTCCTGCTGGAGGACCCGCGCTACCACGGCGTGATGCGGGCCTACTTCGAGCGCATTGCCGCGGAGGAGGTGGCATGAGCGAACGCAAGGACATGGAGGTGATCGCGAAGCTGGTGCCAGAAGGCTCGAGGGTGCTGGACCTGGGCTGCGGCACCGGCGAACTGCTGGCCCACCTGCGCGACCGGCGCGGTTGCACGGGTTACGGTGTGGAGTTGGACGACACCAACTTGCTGGCCTGCGCGCGGCGCGGGGTGGACGTGATCCAGCTGAATCTGGAAGAGGGGCTGAAGCTTTTCGACGACCGCAGCTTCGACGTCGTGCTGCAACTCGAAACCTTGCAGCACCTGCGCAACACCGAGAAGATGCTGCGCGAGACAGCGCGCGTCGGGCGCATCGGTATCGTCAGCTTCCCCAACTTCGCCCACTGGCCCAACCGGCTGGCGGTGCTGCGCGGCCGCATGCCGGTGACCAAGGCGCTGCCCTACGAGTGGTACGACACGCCGAACATCCGTGTCGGCACCTACGCCGACTTCGAGGTGCTGGCCGGCAAGAACGGGCTGGATGTCCTGGACAGCTTCGGCCTGCAATCCGGCGAAGTGATCCGCCAGTGGCCGAACCTGCTGGCCAGTGTCGCGGTGTTCAAGTTCGAGCGGCGCTGAAGCGCGCCGTCAGCGCTCCAGTGGGCTCAGCGGCTCGAACACCGCTGGCTGCTTGGACTTCCATGCGTT
>CAYJEC010000115.1:0-8578 GCA_964369025.1 uncultured Ideonella sp.
GGCGTGGTGCATCGTGGCGTCAGAACCCTGAGCGTCGATGTGAGCGATCGCTTCCGGGAAGTACCCCACCGCCAAGTCGCAGTCACCCTGCTCGATCAGCCGCCGGGGATCCCGGGTTGTCAGGGGCAGCACCCGCAAGTTAGCGAGCGCACGCTGCCGCTCCAATTCCACCACCAAGGGCGGCAGCATCAGCGCCGCGGTGGCGTCGGCCATGGCCAGGCGGAACGTGGCGGGGTCACGCTGCGGCGTGAAATCCGACGGTGCCAGAGCCCCCTGCAGCCCGGACAAGGCCGCCCGAACCGGGGGCCACAGCGCCAGCGCCCTCGGGGTGGGCTTCATGCCATGGGCGCTGCGCTCGAACAACGGCTCGCCGACGGTGTCATGAAGGCGCCGGATCGCATGGCTGACGGCCGGCTGGGTCATGGCCAGCACCAGGGCGGCGCGCGTCAGGCTGCCCTCGGCCATGACGCTGTCAAAGACGCGAAGCAGGTTCAGGTCGAGTGTGCGGAAGTTCACAGGCCGTCAAGTTATCAGATTGATGCATACCTTACTTGAAGAATATTCAGTAGACAGTAATACGTATTAACCCTAGTATTGCCCCATCGAGTCTACTGAAGGCGCTACCGGAAGGCAGCGAAACCACATGACCACCCTGACCCACGCTTCCCGCATGTTCATCGCCCGGCGCCAGCGCGCCGCGTCGTTGCGTCAGGTCTGGGGCCAGCGTGCCATGCACGTCGCCAAGGCCATCTGGCAAGCGCTGGAAGAAGCCGGCCAGCGGCGCGCCGCACCCTATCTGTTGCACGAGGCCACCCGGCACGAGCGATCCGACCCCGCCCTGGCCGCCGAATTGCGGCGCCTGGCCCGCCACGCTTCAACCCACGCGCAGGCCGGCACCCCGGCCTGCGCCGATTGACCGCGCCGTCCACCACGGCCCGCCACCCCAACCTGAACCCCAGGAGCAACCCATCATGACCGCCATCACTTCCAAGACCTTCACCTACGCCCCGGCCTTCAGCATTCCCCGCGGCGCTGCCGCAGGTGCCGAGCTCTTCCTGTCCGCCTGCCGGCTGCTGGCCGGGTTGTTCACCTACCAGCCCCAGGCGAGCGCCGACATGAGCCCCGAGGATGTGCGGTGCCTGGCCCTGTCCGTTCAGGACAGCGACCCCGGCTTCTCCGCCGACCTGCTGGCCGCGCTGGACCGCCACGAAAGCCAGCAAGGCTGACCAGCACACAGGCGCTGGAGCGCCTGCACCGGTTCCGGCATCATGCGCGGGCGCTTCCTGCGCCCGCCTCGATCGCATGGGACTGTTCTTCGTCAAGCGACTGTTCGCTCTGCTGGCCACGCTGGCGGTGGCGTCGTGCCTGATCTTTGCAGTGCTGGAGCTGTTGCCCGGCAACGTGGCCCAGGTGATCCTGGGTGATTCGGCCACGGCCGAATCGATCGCAGCGCTCGAACAACGCCTTGGGCTGCACCGCCCCGCGCTGGCGCGCTATGGCGACTGGATGGCCGGCTGGCTTCAAGGCCGCAGCGCTGCCTCTCCCTCCTACGACACCCCCACCGCCACGCTGATCGCCGAGCGCCTGCTGGTCACCGTGCCACTGGCACTGATGGCGATGGCGCTGACCGTGGTTCTCGCGCTCGCGCTGGGGGTCTACGCCGCGTCACAACACCGCCGCTGGGGCGACGTGGGTGTGATGGCCTTGTCACAGATCGGCCTGGCCGTGCCGAGCTTCTGGTTCGCCATCCTGCTGATCCTGGTGTTTGCAGTGAAGCTGCAGTGGGTGGCGGCCGGCGGCTTCCCGGGTTGGAGCGAGACCGACGGCGGTGGCCTGGCCGCCGGCCTGCAGGCCCTGGTGTTGCCAGCTGTGGCGCTGGCGGTGGTGCAGGCCTCGGTGCTGGCGCGCTGGACGCGCTCGGCCGTGCTGGAGGTGATGCGCGACGATTTCGTCCGTACCGCCCGGGCCAAGGGCCTGTCGCGACGCGCCACGCTGTGGCGCCATGTGCTGCGCAACGCCATGATCCCGGTGCTCACGGTGATGGGCCTGCAGTTTGCCTTCCTGCTCAGCGGCACCGTCGTGATCGAGAACGTCTTCGTGCTGCCCGGGCTCGGCCGGCTGGTGTTCCAGGCGGTGGCCAACCGGGATCTGCTGGTCGTGCGCGACGTGGTACTGCTGCTGGTGGCCATGGTGCTGGTGGTGAACTTCGTCGTCGACCTGCTCTGCGCAGTGGCCGACCCGCGCCTGCAGGCAGGCCGCGCGTGAGGGGTTTCTGGTCACGCGCCTGGCGCCACCGCAGCTTTGCGGCAGGCGCCATGCTCGCGGCGCTGCTGATCGCAGCAGCGGCACTGTCCCTGGTCTGGCAACCCTGGCCGCCGGCCGATATCGACATCGCTGCCCGCCTGCAACCGCCCAGCGCCAGCCACTGGCTCGGCACCGACAGCCTGGGGCGCGACATCGCCTCGCAGTTGCTGGTCGGTGCGCAGACCTCGATCGCTGTCGGCGTGCTGGCGGTGGCCATCGGCCTGGGTGCCGGCGTGGCATTGGGCCTGTTGGCCGCAGCCCGCGGTGGCTGGGCGGACGAATGGCTGATGCGGGTGGCCGATGTCGGCTTCGCCTTTCCCGCGCTGCTGTCGGCGGTGCTGCTGGGCGCCGTCTACGGCCCCGGCATCGCCACCGGCGTGGTGGCGATCGGCCTGTTCAACGTGCCGGTGTTCGCCCGCACCACCCGCGCCGCTGCGCTGGGCGTCTGGTCGCGCGAATACGTGCTGGCTGCGCGTGCGGCCGGCCTGGGGCCGTGGCGCATCACGCTGGACCATGTGCTGCCCAACGTCGCCAGCGTGCTGATCGTGCAGGCCACGGTGCAGTTCTCCACCGCCATCATTGCCGAGGCCGCCCTGGGCTACCTGGGCCTCGGGGCACAGCCGCCGCGGCCGAGCTGGGGCCGTATGCTCAGCGAAGCGCAGGCCCAGATGTTCCAGGCACCCTGGCTGGCCGTCTATCCTGGCACTGCGATTGCGTTGGCAGTGCTGGGCCTGAACCTGCTCGGCGACGGCCTGCGCGACCTGCTCGACCCTCGCCTGGCCCACAGCCGCTGATTCGAACGACCACAAGGACACCCATGCCCATCTTCATCGTCGGATTCGCCCGCTCAGGCACCACGCTGTGCCAGCGGCTGGTGTCGGAGCACCTGGGCTTGCCCACCCTGCCGGAGACCCACTTCTTCGAGCGCCTGGACAAGTACAAGCCGCGTGACCGCTACATCTCGCCGCAGGGCGCACGCGGCTTGCTGAAGGAGCTCTCCGAGTTGCTGCCGGTGGAGCTGGCCAACTACCGCGACTTGCTGGCGATGCAGCCGATCCGCATCCGCGACCTGTTCCTGCGCCTGGTGGCCGAGCAACTCGGCAGCCGCACCCTCGCCACGCGCGGCCGCTGGCTCGAGAAAACGCCGCTGCACGCGCTCTATGCGCCGCGCATCGGCCGCATGTTCTCTCGCGCCCAGTTCATCTGCATGGTCCGCAACCCGGAGCTGGCCTTTGCGTCCCGGCGCGAGCTGAACGAACCCGGCAAGGGCTGGGGCGAGGCCTGGCGGCCGATCGAGGCGTTGTGCACCGAATGGCGCAGCCTGATGGCCTCGATGCGCGAGTTCGAGGATCAGCAGCCCGGCCGGGTGCTCTTCGTGCGGCTGGAGGACCTGTCGGCACGGCCCAGGCGCGAGCTGAACCGCATCGCCCGTTTCCTCGACCTGCCGGTAGACGACGCGCAGGGCGAGGTCGACGAAGATGCGCTGCTGCAGCCCTTCGAGACCTGGAAGGCCGACGCACTCAAGCCAGTGGACAAAGCCATTGCGGCTCGCGCCGGCCGGTCGCAGCTCGACCCGTACGACCGCTGGCGGGTGCAGACCCTGCTCGCGCCCGAACTGAAGACCTTCAAGTACACCGACACCAGCGTCACGGCGCCGCGCCTGGATGCGCTGCACCGCAAGCTGATCGAATCGGTTGACTGGTACGTCTCGCCGAAATACTGATCACCGCCCAAGCCCGCCATGCTGGAGGTCACCGACCTGCGCGTGCACCTGCCCACGGCCCGAGGGCCCATGGCGGCCCTGCGCGGCGTCTCGTTCCAGCTCGCGCGCGGTGACACGCTGGGGCTGATCGGCGAATCCGGTTGCGGCAAATCGCTCACCGCATTGGCGCTGACCGGCCTGTTGCCCGAAGGCGCCTCGCTCACCGGGTCGATCCGCCTCGACGGCCAGGAGCTCGCCACACTCGACGACGCAGCCTGGTGCCGCCTGCGCGGCCGGCGCATCGGCATGGTCTTCCAGGAGCCGATGAGCGCCCTCAACCCATTGCACCGCATCGGCCACCAGATCGCCGAGGGCCTGCGCCTGCACCGGGGCCTGGGCGCCGCCGCCGCACGCGCCGAGAGCCTGCGCCTGCTGGATCGCGTGAAGCTGCCACAAGCCGCCCAGCGGCTCAGCGCCTACCCGCATCAGCTCTCCGGCGGCCAGCGCCAGCGGGTGGTGATCGCCATCGCGCTGGCCTGCGGGCCCGACCTGCTGATTGCCGACGAGCCGACGACCGCACTGGACACCACCGTCCAGCGCGAGGTGCTGGATCTGCTGGACGAACTGGTGGCCGAGAGCGGCATGGCGCTGCTGCTGATCAGCCACAACCTGGCGGTGATGGCGCGGCGCGTGCGCCGGCTGATGGTGATGTATGCCGGCCAGGTGATCGAGCAGGGGCCGGCCGGCACGCTGTTTGGTGCGCCTTCGCACCCGTACACCCGCGGCCTGTTCGCTGCGCGGCCGCGCCTGGGCCTGCCCCGGGGCACCCGCCTGGCCACGCTGCCGGGCCGCGTACCGGCACTTGGCGACGAGGGCACTGGCTGCACCTTCGCCGAGCGCTGCGCGCAGGTGCAAGCGGATTGCCGAGCCACGGCGCCGCCCGAACGCACCATCGCGC
Source organism: uncultured Ideonella sp. (assembly GCA_964369025.1). Classification (GTDB taxonomy): domain Bacteria; phylum Pseudomonadota; class Gammaproteobacteria; order Burkholderiales; family Burkholderiaceae_C; genus Ideonella. The sequence goes on from CAYJEC010000115.1 coordinate 4,965, forward strand.
CGCCGGATCGCAGCCTGCGCTGCTGGCACCCCGTGGCGGGCCCATGATCGACAAGCCCTTGCTGGAGGTGCGGGGCCTGTGCCAACGCTATCGCCTGCCGCGGCAGCGGCTGTTCGCGCCCGCGCCATGGGTCGATGCCGTGCAGGGGCTCAGCTTCACGCTGGGCAGCGGCTGCAGCCTCGGCGTGGTCGGCGAGTCGGGCTCCGGCAAGTCGACACTGGCGCGTTTGGTGATGGCGCTGGAGCGCCCCTCCGCCGGCCAGGTGCTGTTCGAAGGCCAGGACCTCCACCGGCTGGGGCCTGCGGCGCTGCGGCAGGCGCGTGCCGGATTCCAGATGGTGTTCCAGGATCCGGCCGGGTCGCTGGACCCGCGCCGCCGCGTCGGCACCAGCATCGCCGAGCCGCTGGACATGCTGGCACCTACCACCCCGGACGAACGGCACCAGCGCGTTGCCGAGATGCTGCGCGTGGTGGGCCTGGGCCCGGCGGACGCTGAGCGCTACCCTCACGAGTTCTCCGGTGGCCAGCGGCAGCGCATCGCCATCGCCCGTGCGCTCATCACCCGGCCCCAACTGATCGTCGCCGACGAGCCGACCAGCGCGCTGGATGTCTCGGTGCAGGCCCAGGTGCTGAACCTGATGCGCGACCTGCAGCAGGAACTCGGCCTGGCCTACCTGTTCATCAGCCACGACCTCGCGGTGGTGGATCTGATGTGCGACGAGGTGCTGGTGCTGCGCGAGGGCCGCCTGGTCGAACACCTGCAGACCGGCCGGCTGGACAGTGCCCGCCACCCCTACACACGTGCCCTGCTCGACGCGGCGGCATTTTGAGGCACCATCGCCGCACCGCGTTGGCATCCCGCCGAGGAACCCCCATGACAACGTCCCCCCGCCTCGCCCTGGCTGGCCTGCTTTGCACCACCCTGCTCGCGTTGCCCGCCCTGGTCGAAGCCCAATCGACCAGGAGCCGCGCCGTCATCGGCATGGTGCTGGAGCCGACCGGGCTGGACCCGACGATGGCGCCTGCGGCGGCCATTGGCGAGATCGTCCACTACAACGTGCTCGAAGGGCTGATGAAGATCGGGGTCGACGGCAGCGTCACACCGCTGTTGGCAGAAGGCTGGGCGATGGACCCGGACGGCAAGAGCTACACCTTCAAGCTGCGACGGGGCGTCACCTTTCACGACGGCGAGGCCTTCGATGCCAGCGACGTCAAGTTCAGCTTCGAGCGCGCCAAGGCCGAGGGCTCGACCAACAAGGCCAAGAAGGCGCTGTTCGACAACATCACCTCCATCGCCACGCCGGACCCGTACACGGTGATCCTCACGCTGGACCACGCCGACGGCAACACCCTGTTCCGCCTGGGCGAGAACCCGGCCGTGATCCTGGACCCGAAGAGTGCCGCCACCACCGCCTCGCGCCCGATCGGCACCGGGCCCTTCCGCTTCGAGGATTGGAAGAAGGGCAGCTCGGTCACGCTCGTCAAGTTCCCGGGCTTCCGCAACGCAGCGGCCGTGAAACTGGAGCGGGTCACCTTCCGCATCATCAACGACCCCGCAGCCCAGGTGGCCGCGCTGCTGGCCGGCGACGTGGACGGCTTCCCGCGCGGCCTGGCCACGCAAGGCCTGGCGCAGTTCAGGGCCGACCCGCGCTTCACGGTGGCCACCGGCTCCACGGCCGGCAAGGGCATCGTGGCCATGAACAACAAGCGCAAGCCTTTCGACGATGTGCGGGTGCGGCGCGCCATTGCTCATGCCATCGACCGCAAGGCCTTCATCGACGGTGTGCTCGACGGCTTTGCCCGCCCCATTGGCAGCCACATGGCGCCCACGGACGCGGGCTATGTGGACCTGACGGCCGTCACCCCGTACGACCCCGCAAAGGCGCAGGCGCTGCTGAAGGAGGCCGGCGTGAAGCTGCCGCTGGAGGTCACCCTGACGCTGCCGCCGCCCCCCTACGCGCGCAAGGGCGGCGAGGTGATCGCGGCCCAACTGGCCAAGGTCGGCATCGTCGCGAAGATCGAGAACGTCGAGTGGGCCCAGTGGCTCTCGGGCGCCTACAAGGGCAACTTCGACCTGACCATCATCAACCACGTCGAGCCGCTGGATTACCTGATCTACACCGACCCGAAGTACTACTACGGCTACGACAGCAAGGCCTTCCGCGAGCTGGTGTCCCGCCATGCGTCCACCACCAACCCGAAAGAACGCCTGCGCCTGTTCGGCGAGATCCAGCGGCAGCTCGCCGCCGACGCGGTCAATGCCTATGTCTTCAACCCCACGCAGGTGGTGGTGGCCAAGAAGGGCCTCAAGGGCCTGTGGAACCACTCGCCGATCTTCGCCAACGACCTCGCCGCGCTGCGCTGGGAGTGACTTTCAATGTCTGACCTGCACGAGCTGCCCGCCACCGAGCTGGCGCCACTGTATGCACGCCGCGAAGCCTCGCCGGTGGAGGTGGCCCGCGCGGTGATCGCCCAGGTCGAGCGCTGGGAGCCGCACATCGCCGCGCTTTGGTGGCACGAGCCCGATACCGCGCTGGCTCAGGCGCGCGCCGCCGAGGCCCGCTGGGCGGCTGGCACGGCCTTCGGCCCGCTGGACGGCGTGCCGGTGACCTTGAAGGAGAACCTCGCCACCCGCGGCCAGACCACCCCTCTGGGCTGCGCAGCCACGCTGCTGGCGCCGGCCGCAGCGGATTGCCCACCGGCGGCGCGCCTGCGCGAGGCCGGCGCCGTCTTCATCGGCAAGACCACGATGCCGGACTGGGGCATGCTGTCGTCCGGCTTGTCCAGCTTCCACAAGCTGTCGCGCAACCCCTGGGATGTCTCACGCAACCCGGGCGGCTCCAGCGCCGGCGCGGGTGCGGCGGCCGCGGCCGGCTACGGGCCCATTCACCTGGGCACCGACATCGGCGGCTCGATCCGCCTGCCCGCCAATTGGTGCGGTGTGGTCGGGTTCAAGCCCAGCCTGGGCCGCATCCCGATCCAGCCCCCCTACGCCGGCCGGGTCGCCGGCCCGATGACACGCACGGTGGCCGATGCCGCGCTGGCGATGAGCGTGCTCAGCCGGCCCGACTGGCGCGACGCGATGAGCCTTCCGGCGCAAGCCATCGGATGGCTCGATCTGGAGCGAGACGTGAAGGGCCTGAGGCTGGGGCTGCTGTGCGATGCCGGTTGGGGCGACGCGCTGCAACCGGCCGTGCGCGAAGCGGTCGAAAGCGCGGCGCGGGCGTTCGAGGCCGCCGGCGCCACCATCGTGCCGATCGCCCCCTTTGCCACCCGCGCCATGGCCGACGGGCTCGACCGCTTCTGGCGCATGCGCTCCTGGCTGGACTATCGCGCCCTGCCACCCGAGCGCCAGGCCAAGGTGCTGCCCTACATCCGCCAGTGGATCGCCCGCGGCGAGCACCTGAGTGGCGAAGAGGTCTTCACCGGCTACAGCCAGATGGCGGCGCTGCGCGATGCCACGGTGGCCGCGATGCAGGGCTTGGATGCCTTGCTCTCACCGGTGAGCCCGGATGTGGCCTTTGCGGCGGAGCTCGCCAGCCCCTTGAACGACCCCGAAAGGCCGTTCGAGCACATCGCCTACACGCTGCCCTACAACTTCAGCGAGCAGCCGGC
>CAYJEC010000116.1:0-1333 GCA_964369025.1 uncultured Ideonella sp.
GATCTGCGCCGGGTAGCCTTCATAGGGCTGGTGTGCCGACAGCATGTCGTTGTAGGAAGTGACGATGCCCAGGTGAGGCGCCTTCTCGGCCACGATGCGCAGCTTGTCGGCCCCCGGCATGGCCGCAAAGGCGTGCGCCACATTGGCGCAGCCCATGCGTTCAGCGCCACGTGGGCGGCTGCGCAGTTCATCGACGCGAGCCAGATAGGCGCCACGGGTGGTGGCGCTGCGCACCTTGATGCGCTCTGTGACCTGGGCCAGGACGGGGTGCAATTCGGTCATAAAGCTCACGATCTGGGTTGTAACCTGTTCTTCAATTATCATGTAACTTGGTTACATCGTCAAATCAGGATCGACTCCTGCGCTAGATTTGCGCCATGGAGCATTCGCACCTGACCTTGCGCGACCCCGCCCCACTGCTCGACCGCGCTCTGCGCGAATGGGGCGGCCGCCATGCGCTGTGGATCTTTGGCTATGGCTCACTGCTGTGGCGGCGCGAGTTCGAGACGGATGCCGAGGCGCCCGCCCAGGTGTACGGCTGGCACCGCGCCTTCCGCATGCGCTCCCGGGTGAACCGCGGCACCCCCGCCCAACCGGGGCTGGTCTTCGCCTTGATGGCGGGTGGCTCGTGCCGGGGGGCTGTGTTCCGGGTGCCCACGGCCCGCGCCGAGGCCGAATTGCGCCTGTTGTGGGAACGTGAAATGCCAACGGGGGTCTATGACCCGCGCTGGCTGCCGTGCCGCACACCACGCGGCACGGTGAACGCACTGGCCTTCACGCTGCGTCACGACAGCCCTGGGCACACCGGCCGGCTGGCGGACGCCCAGATGCGCCATATCCTGGATCACGCGCGGGGCCGCTATGGCACCACGCTGGACTACCTGCGTGAAACCGCCTTGGAACTGCGCCGCCGTGGCATCCGTGACCGCGAGGTCGAACGCCTGCTATTGCTGGCAAGAGACTAGGGCCGCACGGACAAGCTGTCGAAGTGGGCGCGCAGGTTGGCCAGATCGGCCTCGGTGTCCATGTCGAGCAGCACACCCGGGTCATCGACCTCGACAGCCTGCCCCGGGAACCGCGCCAGGATGCGCCGTGCACCCTCCTCGCCGCTGAGACGAACCAACTCCGAGAACAGTTCCGCCCCGAACGCGACGGGATGGCCGCGACGGCCCTGGTATTGGGCGTAGGCCACCGGCTGCGCGCCGATGACAGCCGCCACAGTGACCAGCGTCGACGGCTGCACCAGGGGCATGTCCGCAGGCAGCACCAGCCAGCCGCTTGCGCCAGGGCGAGCCGCCACGCCGGCGGCGATCGAATCGCCCATGCCACCCGG
>CAYJEC010000116.1:1433-8575 GCA_964369025.1 uncultured Ideonella sp.
CCTCAAGGATGGGAGCGAAGGCCCCTGCCTTCCAGTGGGGCGTTCACTTAGGGCCTAGCCCCTACACTCGGCGGCATGGATGACCTTTCGCAACTGCGCAAGAGCTACGAGCGAGCCGAGCTCGACGAATCCGCCTCGGCGGCCGAGCCCTGGCAACAGTTCTCGCGCTGGCTGGACGAAGCGTTGGCGGCGAAGCTGCCCGAGCCCAATGCGATGACGGTCGCCACCGTCGGCCCAGACGGCCGGCCTTCCACGCGCATCGTGCTGATCAAGGGCTTCGACGCCCGGGGCATCGTCTGGTACACCAACTATGAGAGCCGCAAGGGCAGAGACCTGGCGAGCCACCCGTTTGCCGCGTTGCAGTTCCACTGGGTTGAGTTGGAGCGGGTGGTGCGCATCGAAGGCCTTGTCGAGCGTGTCAGTTCCGAGGAGTCCGATGCCTACTACCGATCGCGGCCACTTGATTCGCGCCTCGGCGCCTGGGCATCGCCGCAGAGCCAGGTGATCAGTTCGCGCGCCCTGCTGGTGGCCAATGCAGCCAAGGCCGCGTTGCAACATGGCCTGAACCCGGATCGCCCACCCCACTGGGGCGGATACCGCTTGCAGCCAGAGGCCTGGGAGTTCTGGCAAGGCCGCCCATCGCGCCTGCACGACCGCCTGCGGTACCGGCTGGATGCAGGGCAGTGGATACGCGAGCGCTTGGCGCCCTGAGGCGATCAGCCAACTGCTTGCGGCTACGGCGAATCAGCTGGCTTCGTGAGCCGCCAGCAGTGCATCCATATCAGCCAGAAAGCGCTGCAGATTCATCGGCTTGGTCCAGTATTCGTTGAAGCCCGCCGCGAGCGCCGTTGCCACGTCTTCCGGCATGGCGTTGGCCGACAAGGCAATGATCCGGCATGTGGCGAGAGACGGTTCCTGTCGCAGTTGCCTGAGGACATCGATGCCGCTCATGTCGGGCAACTGCAGATCCAGCAGGATCAGGTGCGGCAAATTCGCCAGGGCATGATCGATGCCCTTCCGTCCGTCAGGAGCAGATGCCAGGGACACCGCAGGTCGCAGGGCCAGCATCTCGCGCACCAGCATTTCGTTGACCGGGTTGTCCTCGATATAGAGCACCCGCAGTGTCCGCGCGGCGCCCGAGCGGCCGCCTGCCGACACCGAGGTTGCAGGCGCCGAGCCTCCGTGCTGTGCTTCCGCCGCCGGAATGCAGACCATGAAACGGCTGCCCTGACCGGGCTGGCTGTCGACCGACAACTGCCCTCCCATGGCCTGGACCCAATGTTGCGCGATGCTCAGGCCCATGCCCGAGCCGGGAATCCCGTCCCGCTCGGCGCCCATGCGGTTGAATGGCTCGAAGATGCGCTCCAGTTGCGGCGCTGACAGCCCGCGCCCGTCGTCATTCACTGCCAGTTCCCAGGCCGGGCGTCCCGCGAGTTCCACAGGGCGAACCGTCATCCACACCCTGCCGCCGCGCCGGTTGTACTTGACTCCGTTGGTCAGCAGATTGGTCAGCACCTGGCCGAGGCGCTGGCGATCCGCCAGCACGCAGGCCGCAACATCAGGCCGTTCCGCTGCGAGTTGAACGCCTGACTCTGCAGCGAGTGTGGACACTCCGTGCAGCACATCGTCAAGCAGGTCGGCCACTCGGACTGGCACCGTCTCGATCGGGTGTTCCTCCTGGTCGGCGCGCGAGAGGTCGAGCAGGTCATCGATCAGGCCCAGCAGGTGGGTACCAGCGGAACGGATCCGGGACAGACGCTCACCTTGCAGGTCCGACAGCGGGGTCTGGTCGTCCTGGGCCATGAGGTCGGCAAAACCCAGCACCGCGTTCATCGGCGTACGCAACTCGTGGCTGACGCGGGCCATCAGCTCGGATTTGGCCGCGCTGGCCTGTTGGGCTCGGTCACGTTCACGTGCCAGCCGCTCGGCCACGCGCCGTTCGGTGATGTCGACGTTGACCCCCGCCACGGACAGCGGTTTGTCCGAGGTATCCCGAACCGCGCGGCCGCGGGATGCCAGCCAGCGCCGAGTGCCGTCAGGCCAGGTGACCTCGAACTCGTGGGCAAAGGGTTGGCCAGTGCGCAGGGCGTGGGCCATGTGGTGGCGACCTTCATCCCGATCGCCCGGCTGCGTGGTGGCGTCGATGATCTGCAGCAGGCTGCGAGACTCACCAGCGTCCAGCCCGCGCAGACGGAACATGGCAGGGCTCCAGTACAGCGGCGCTCCGTTCAGGTCATGCTCCCACATGCCGATGCCGGCCGCCTCGATGGCGAACTGGTCCCGCTGGTGTTCGAGCTCGGCACGCTGTTCGGCTCGCTTGCGCTCGGTGATGTCCACGTGGATGCCCAGCGACTGGCGACGGCCATCGCGCGTCAGCCGGCGTGTCCAGGCCTGTATCCAGCGTACGCTGCCGTCTCCCGCCACGGTGCGGAAGGTCACATCGGAGGCCGGCGTCCACTCGCTGAAGTGGACCTCCTGGCGCGCGGCCATCCAGCCCCTGTCTTCGGGGTGCACATGATGGCTGATCCACTCGTCGAGGCCCGGTGGGCCCAGGGCAGGATCGCGCTGGTGCATTCGATACATCTGCTCGTCCCACTCGAAGACGCCGGAGTCGATGTCGCGCCACCAGAACCCGACACCGACCGTCTCGGCCACCATCTGCATGCGCGCCAGCAGCGACAGGGAGCGCTCGCGTTCGGCCACCAATTCGGAGATATCGATCGACAGGCCCATGACACCGACGATTCGGCCCTGGGCATCACGGTGTCGGAAGCGCCGCGTCAACAAGTGGCGATAGCCACCATCGGCGTTGCGGTATCGCGCCACGGCTTCGACGACCCGGTCGACTTGCAGCGCCTGTTCGGCCGCTTGCTCGATCAGCCGCCGGTCATCGGGGTGCAGCGTGTCCCGCACCTCGCCCAGGGGAATGCCACCGGGCGGGCGGGCGCGGCCTAGCAAGTTGTAGCCTCGCTGATTGAAGCTGATCCTTTGCGTGGCTGGATCCACCTGCCAGAGCGAGATCCCGGCCACCGACAAGGCGTGTCCCACCAGGCTTTCGCTCTCCCACGACGCGCGCCATGCCTCAACCGATTCGGTCTCGTCGACAACCAATCCCCGGACATCGAGGCCCCCGCCCTCGCCCGGCGCTCGCATCTCATAGAGAAACTTCAGGTAGCGCAGCCCGCCGTCCGGGCGGATGTAGCGGACGCGCAGACTGCACTTGCCTGGCCCGCTCGCCAACCGAACATGGGTTTCCCGCAACGCAGCCTGGTCGTCGGGGTGAACCCGTTCAACCAATGCGTCGTCGCTGGGCGCTGTCACCCCCTTCTCCAAGCCGAGGATGTCGAACGTGGCGTCGTCCCAGGTGGGCGACTGAACAGCTACGGCGCGGCGAATCACGCCCACTCTCAGGAAGCGGCCCAAGAGGTCGAAAGGAGCGTCACTCCACTGGGCGTCCATCATGGTCCGTGGGCCGGTGTAGGGGTCAACCAGAGAGCCGATTCGCGGCCCGCGAGGACAGTGTAGCGGTGCCACCCTGGCCCCGTGGCCGCGCTTGCACCTAAAAGGCTACACGAACGCCCGCACTCAAGTTCCGCCCGGGCAAAGGGGCCAGATCGCGCAGCGTTCGGATCGAACTGGCACTGGTGGCCAGCGTGTTGGTGGCGTTGTCCAGCTTGACGAAAACCAGCCCGTCCAAGCCCCCAGCGACCCAGGCCCGGCTGATCCACGCGTTCACCAGTGTGTAGCCCGGTGTAGCCACATCGGTGGACGGCACCTGCCGCTGTGCCCAGGCGTGCCGAGCGCCGAGGCCGGCGCGCCAAGGGCCATGGGCGGCATCCAGCCCGAGTGAAACACGCATCGGCGCCAGCCTCGGGAGCGGTTCACCCGTGCCCAGGTTCTGCCCACGCACCGTGTCCAGCGTGGCTTGGAGGTCGAGCGTGGTTGCCCCTTCCCAGAGGCGGTGCCGGCCCTCGATCTCGGCACCCCACAGTCTGGCCGGCACCGCACGAAATCGATACTCGGGCACGTCGCTGACACCGCCGTCCTCACCAGCCACCGGGATGGTCGCGCCCGAGGCGTCAAGGGAGAGGTATCGCGAAAAGCGCATTTCGAACAGGTGGGCCTCGAAGTGGCTCGAGCCACCCTTCCACTGCACACCAAGATCGGCGTGACGCCCCCGCTCAAGTCCGAGGGCCGGATCGCCGCGCTCATAGGCCGCGGTGGCCACATGAACACCATTGGCGAACAGTTCGTAGTAGGCAGGTGCGCGCTCGGTGGCACCCAGAACCGCACTGGTGGACCACCCGCCAGCCAATGTCCAGACCGCCGAGAGCGAGCCGCTTGTCGGTGCGAATCGGCGGGTTGAAGGCGCTCCGAAGCGGGGCTCCTCGGCGCCTGGTGCATCCCCCTCGGACCCGACGCTCACGCGTTCGAAGCGGGCTCCGGCACTCAGCCTCAGCGCGCCCAGTTGCATCTCCTCCAGCGCGAACGCGGCCACCGAACGCGTGCGAGTGTCCGGCACAAAGGCCTCTTCGCCCAGCGCGGAGAAACGCATCGACTCGGCCTGCAGGCCGATCACCCCACGCCCCAGGCCAAACAGCGGCGCATGGCGGGCCTCCAGCCTCACATCCTGCCCACGGCTGGAGAAGGTGGTGCCCACCGCCCCATCGCCTTCGACCTCCTGGTGCTGGTAGTTGGTATCGGAGGCCCTGATGCTCAGGTCGGTGAAGCCACGCTCGCCAAGGTTGCGCTCGCCGGCCACCGCCAGGCGCTCGCGCCGCATGCGGATCTGCACATCAGGCTCGACCGTCACACCGTAGTCATTGCGATAGGTGTCCACCGCCGCGCCCAGATAGCCCTTGGCATCAGCCCAGGAGGCCCCAAGTGCGCCCCCCTCTGCCCGCGCAGCCGAGTTGCGAACCCGGCGCGTGGGCGGGCCGGCAACTCCGTCTTCAACCGGCACGAAGCGTGGTACCTGCAGATCGTCGGTGGCCCGCCTGAAAGCATCCGCGTGCCAGTTCAGCCCGCCGGCGCCAGCCTCGACCAGGCCAGACGCCGAGCGTTCATTGGCAGCGCCACCGCCGCGCAACTCGGCCCGGCCACCCAGGCCGACCAGGGCGGCGCGGGGGATTCGGTTGTCCAGCGTGTTGACCACCCCACCGGTGGCATTGCCGCCGTACAGCAGCGAGGCCGGGCCACGCAGCACCTCGACTCGTTCGACCACCAGCGGGTCCAAAGCCACCGCGTGGTCGAAACTCAGGTTGGAGGCATCGGTGGTCGCTCCGGCGTTGTCGAGCAGGCGAACGCGGTCGCCGTCGAGCCCGCGGATGGCAGGCCTGTTGGCGTTTGGGCCGAACCAGGTGGCGGCAACACCGGGCAGCCCGTCCAGGGTCTCGCCGAGGGTGCCGGCGCGCCGCAAGGTCAGGGCGTCGCCGGCGAGGCTGGCGCTCGGTTGGGCCAGTTCAGTGCTGGCCAGCGGATTTCCGGTGATGACCACACGATCGGTGGCCACCGGGGCAGCATTCTGGGCGTGGGCGTGCGCGGCGAACAGGCAGGTGCAGGCTGCGGCCACGGGGCGGAAACGGATGTTCAGTTGTTTCATGGGATGAATTCGTGTGGAGCCGCACGTGGCGCGCGAACGAGCGCGGCGCCCGAAGGCGCGGTGATCCATGGATGGCGATGCACCGCCAAGCAACAGCGTTGGCGGTGGATTCAGGCACGCCGCAGGATGCGGCTGCCCAGAAGGCTCAGGCGGTGCAGGCCGGAGGCCCGCGAGCCTGAGCGCGCCACTGGCCCGTGCCCAGCGGCACCCGGGCCGCCGGGCCGGATTGCTGGATCGCCGGTGGCAGATGTGCGGTCACGGCCAGGGGCGTGGCGGGCGGGCCGCTTCCGAGCAACCCGTCGTCAAACAACGCGCACTCGCCAGACCCTGCACGGTGCCCCAGGACATCGCTGGCCGCCTGCTGAACGCCGTCGGGCGACTGGACGGTGGCGGCGGCCAAGTGGCGAATGCGGTGCCATGCGCCCAAGGACGAGCCAAGCAACAAGGCCAGCGCCAAGCCAGCCAGCCAGAAAGGCAGCCAATTGTGGCGAACTGGTCGGGTTTGGCTCATCGGAAATGCCAAGTCATGCGGCGGCTTTCATCAGCCGCCTGAAGGTCTTGCGGAACTTTTCCACGTTAGGCGCCACCACGAAGGCGCAGTAACCCTGGCCCGGGTGCTGCGCGAAATAGTTCTGGTGGTACGCCTCGGCGGGCCAGTAGCTGGACAGCGGTTCCAGTTCGGTCACCACCCGGTTGCCGGTGGCGGCATTGACTTCGGCGATCACCGCGCGGGCCAGTTCAGCCTGCTCGGGCGTTTGGGTGTAGATGCCGGAGCGGTATTGGGTGCCCACGTCGTTGCCCTGGCGGTTCAGCGTGGTCGGGTCGTGGATGGCGAAGAAGACCTCCAGCAGTTCACGCAGGCTGACCTGGGAGGGATCGAACGCCAGCCTCACCACCTCGGCGTGGCCGGTGACGCCTTGACAGACTTGCTCGTAGCTGGGCCGCTCGGTCTGGCCGTTGGAATAGCCCGACTCCACCGACAAAACCCCGCGCACCTGCAGATAGACAGCCTCCAGGCACCAGAAGCAGCCTCCCGCCAACGTGATGGTTTCAGTGCCGGTCATGATGTGTCCAAACAGGGTTGAATGCGGGCAGAGCCGACAGCGGTCAGTTCGTTCCCGGATCCGGCCGATCTACGGCAATCGAGAGACATCATATGCGCCAGGCGCAAGGCTGACGCCCGGGGTGCGAAACGACGAAGCCCCTCCGATCCCTTGCGGGTGGAGGGGCCTGTGGGTGGCGATGCCACCCAGTGGGGCTCCGGCTGGGAAGTGCGCCGGGGCTCCGTAGGCGCTGGGATTGCGCTTACAGGATGTGCCTCGTTGAGGCGCTTTCAGTGTGCTCCGTGGTGGCGCGGGTCGCAAGTGGCTTTACATGGGCATCCAGTGTCCCTGTACAAAGCGCGCGCCATCGTTCGCCCTACTTCATCAGGCTCTCTGCCAACGCATTCATGCGGGCCTGCACTGCTGGGTCCATTGCGATGGTGCGGCCCCATTCACGTGAGGTCTCGCCCGGCCACTTGTTCGTTGCGTCCAGCCCC
>CAYJEC010000117.1:0-8548 GCA_964369025.1 uncultured Ideonella sp.
GAGCCTGGAGTTGCGGGGCTTGAGGATCCAGTGGTTCTCGTCTGGGAACCACAGCAGGCGGGCCTCGACGCCGCGGGCCTTGAGGGTGTTGTAGTAGGCCAGGCCCTGCTGATCGGGCACGCGGTAGTCCAGCGCACCGTGGATCACCAGGGTGGGGGTCTGCATCGCGGCCGAGAACGCGTGCGGGCTCTGTGCGTTGATGCGGGCCGGGTCGTCCCAGTACCAGGCGCCGAGTTCCTTGGAGTGCCAGGCGTAGGCATCGTCGGCGAACATGGCGGTCCAGTCGAAGCAGCCGGCGTGGCAGACGTAGGCAGCGTATCGGCCGGGCTTCAGGTGGCCGTTCATCCAGGCGACCATGAAGCCGCCGTAGCTGCCGCCGGTGGCGTAGACGCGCTTCTTGTCGGCCCAGGGCTGCTTCAGCGCCCAGTCGGTGGCGGCCTCCACGTCCTGCAACTCCAGTTCGCCCCAGCGGTGGGTGATGCTGTCCAGGAAGGCATGGCCGAAGCCGGACGAGCCGTGGTAGTTCACGTTGAGCACCACATAGCCCTGCGATGCAAAGAGCTTGTAGTTCCAGCGGTAGTGCCAATGGTCGCCAGGGCCGGTGTGCGGCCCGCCATGGATGGCGTGCATCACCGGGTACTTCTTCTTATTGTCGAAGCCCGGGGGGTAGAACACCCACACCTGCACCTTGTCGCCCTGGGCGCCAGTGACCCAGCGTTCCTCGTGGGTGCCCAGATCGAAGCTGGCCAGCAGCTTGTCGTTGAAGCTCTCGATGCGACGCGGCTTCTCGCCCGGCAGATGGGCGGTGAGCCGGGCCGGGTGGTCGGCGGTGTCGGCCAATGTCACCAGCGTGCCGGCGGCCTTGTCGAAGCTGCTCAGCGTGCCGCCGGCCACCACGACCTCTGCGCGGCGGTCAGCGAGGTCGAAGCGCCACAGGTGCGAGCGGCCGTGCTGCTCCGCGGTGAAAAGCAGGGCGGCGCCGTCGTCCTCCCAGTGCAGCGGGGCATGGACCTCGTGGTCCCATTCGGCGCTGACGACATCCCAGCGGCCGGCCTGCCGTGGCGTGACAGCCAACTGGCTGGGCATGGTGTGCTTGCGGCCCTGGTGTGACGCCAGGAAGGCCACGTGCGTGCCGTCCGGGCTGTAGCGCGGTGCACCGAAATCCCAAGCCGGGTCGCGCGCCAGGTCGCTCACACGGCGGCTGCGCAGGTCGATCTCGGCCAGCGCGAAGCGGCCGTCCACCGGCTTCAGCGGTGACGGATCGTGCGCAAAGACGATGCGCTTGCCATCAGGCGAGATGTCGAAGCTGTCGGCATCCGGGTCTGCGCGGGTCAGCTCGAAAGCGGTGCCCTCGAACAGATCGGTGGCCTTTCCAGTGGCCAGGTCCAGCACGTGCAGGTGGGCCACACGCCCCTGCGGCACGAAGTGGTCCCAGTGCCGGTAGGTGGCCTCACTGGTGGCGTACCCTGTTTCCTTGCGGTCCTTGAAAGCCTGGTGCTGCTTCGCCTGCGCGGCCGCGCCCTTCAACCCAGGCCAGACCCAGGAGACGAACGCGATCCGCTGGCCGTCCGGGAACCAGCGGAAGGCCTCGACCCCAGTGGCCACCTGGCCAACCCGGCGAGCCTCGCCGCCGTCGGGCGCGATCACGTAGAACTGGGGCGTCTCGTCCTTCTGGCCCTGTTGCTCACGCTTCGCGACAAAGCCGATCAGGTCGCCTCGCGGGCTGAAGCGCGGCTGGCCGTCCTTGTCGCCGCAGTGGGTCAAGGCCCGTGGCCGGCCGCCGAGCGTGGAGAGCAGCCACAGCGAGGTGCTGGACTTGTTCGCCTCCATGTCGTAGCGGCTGAGCGAGCACACCGCCTGCGCACCGTCCGGGCACAGGCTGGGGGCGCCCAGGCGCTCCACCTGCCACAGCGCATCGATGTCGAGTCTCTTCTTGGCCATGCCTGCTCCGTCGTTGGCGTGGTGAGGGTTGCTACCGTGGCCGTGCCAGTTGCCACTCCAGGCGGGATCGCACTTCGGGCCACTCAGCTGCTTTGAGGCTGTACATCACGGTGTCGCGCACCGTGCCGTCACGGCGTAGCGCATGATGCCGCAGCACGCCGTCCTTGCGGGCGCCCAGGCGCTCGATGGCGCGCTGCGAGGCCAGGTTGTCGATGTCGGTGCGCCAGCCCACCAACTGCGCGCCCAGCGTCTCGAAGGCGTGTTGCATCAGGAGCAGCTTGGCGGTGGTGTTGACCGCGCTGCGCTGAACGCGCTGCGCGTACCAGGTCCAGCCAATCTCCAGGCGTTCGACCGAGGGCACGATGTCGTGGTAACTGGTGCAGCCAATGACCTCGCCGCTGGCCGCGTCGAGCACGGCGAAGGGGAACCGGTGCCCCGCCTCGCGCCCGGCCAGCGCCTGCTCGACATAGGCGCGGGTGCCATCGGGCTCGGGCACGGAGGTCACCCGCAAGGTCCACAACGCGCCGTCAGCGGCGGCAGCCTTCAGCCCCTCGACATGGTCGAGCCCCAGCGGCACCAGCCGGATGGGTGCGCGCTCCAGCACCACCGGCTGGACGGTCAGCATGTCATCGGTTGTGCCGTTGCATGAACACCAGTTTCTCGAACAGCGTCACATCCTGCTCATTCTTGAGCAGCGCGCCCACCAGTGGCGGCAGGCTGACCTTCTCGTCCTGGCTGCGCAACGCTTCCACCGGGATGTCCTCGGCCACCAACAGCTTGAGCCAATCCAGCAGTTCGGAGGTGGAGGGCTTCTTCTTCAGGCCTGGCAGGCCGCGCACATCGTAAAAGCTCTTCAGCGCGGCGGCGAGCAGATCCTTCTTCAGGTTCGGGAAGTGCACGTCGACGATCTTGTGCATCGTCTCGGCATCGGGGAACTTGATGTAGTGGAAGAAGCAGCGGCGCAGGAAGGCGTCCGGCAGTTCCTTCTCGTTGTTCGAGGTGATGAAGACCAGCGGCCGGTGGCGGGCTCGGATGGTCTCGCGCGTCTCGTAGACATGGAACTCCATGCGGTCGATCTCGCGCAGAAGATCATTCGGGAACTCGATGTCGGCTTTGTCGATCTCGTCGATCAGCAGCGCCACCGGCTCCTCTGACTCGAAGGCCTGCCACAGCACGCCCTTGACAATGTAGTTGCGGATGTCGCGGACCCGGTCGGAGCCTTCGATATCGGACAACTGGCTGTCGCGCAGCCGGCTCACGGCGTCGTACTCGTACAGACCCTGGTGCGCCTTGGTGGTGCTCTTGATGTGCCACTCCAGCAGCCGCAGCCCCAGGGCAGAGGCGGCTTCCTCGGCCAGCATGGTCTTGCCGGTGCCCGGCTCGCCCTTGACCAGCAGCGGGCGCTTGAGTGTCATCGCCGCGTTCACGGCCAGCATCAGGTCAGGGGTGGCGACGTACTTGTCGGTACCTTCGAATTTCATGGCTTGGCGGCGTGAGGTGAGGGGGGTTCGAACCAGTATATGCGCGCCCCTATAATCATTGACTAATCGCAAAGGCTGGCCATGTAAGCGGGTTCACCCCTGCGGCCAACCCCGTCAAACCACCGCTCGAACGAAAACGACCCGGCGATGAAGAACATTCAGGCTTTCTCCCTCCGTGCCCTCTGTGTGGCGTTGGCTCTGGCCGGCACGGCTGCTGCGGCCCATGCGCAAGCCGTCAAGGGTGACGCAGCGGCTGGCGAGAAGAAGAACGCCATGTGCATCGGCTGCCACGGCATCGAGGGCTACCAGGCCAGCTTCCCGCAGATCTACAAGGTGCCCAAGATTTCCGGCCAGAATGGCAAGTACATCACCGCCGCGCTGGAGTCCTACCGCAAGGGCGATCGCAAGCACCCGTCGATGCGCGGCATCTCCGGCTCGCTGACCGATCAGGACATCGCCGACCTCGCGGCCTACTACGAAGGCCACGGGAAGACGGCCGACTCGGCTGTGCCGGCCCAGGCCGAAATCCCCGCGTCGCTGAAGGACAAGCTGGCCACCTGCGTGGCCTGCCACGGCCCGAACTTCAACAACACCACCGACCCCGGCAACCCCCGCCTGGCCGGCCAGCACGCCGATTACCTCTACGTGTCGCTGAAGGCCTACCAGACCAACGCCGGCACCGTGGTGGGCCGCGGTAACGCGACGATGGTGGGCATGGCCGCCACGCTGAAGGATGCTGAGATGAAGCAGATCGCCGCTTACATCTCATCGCTGCCCGGCGAACTGAAGACGGTTCCGCACGCGAAGTTCCGCTGAATCCGGCGGCGCGCCGCTGACCTGGAACAAGCCGCTGATCTCAGCGGCTTTTTTTCGCCTTATCGGGCCTTCATCGCGCCTGTGCGGGGCCGATATTGAGTCTCAGAGACGCCCGGTGGCTGCATCCCGCTGGTGACCGACGCGCGTCCGCTCGCCAGCATGCTGAAGAAGATCTCGGTTCAACAGGTTCGCATCGGCATGCATCTCCACTCGATGGAGGGTGCGTGGATCGACCACCCGTTCTGGAAGACGCGCTTCGTCATCCGGGAACAGGGCGATGTCGACAAGCTGCGTGCCAGCGGCCTGCCGGCCGTGTGGATCGATGTCGCCAAGGGCGTGGACGTGGCCGAGGACGCCCCCCCGCCAGCCCCGGCCGCCCCGGCCACTGCATTGCCCGTCGCCGAGCCCGCACCTGCACCGGTGGCCCCGTGCAGCCTGCAGGAGGAGCTGGCGCAAGCCGCAGCCGTCTGCAAGCGGGGGCAGGTGATGGTGATGTCGATGTTCAACGAGGCCCGGTTGGGCCGCGCAGTGAACGCCGAAGAGTGCCTGCCGTTGGTCAATGAGATTGCCGATTCGGTCTTCCGCAACCCTGGTGCGCTGGTCAGCCTGGCACGCCTGAAGACCCAGGACGACTACACCTACCTGCACTCGGTGGCCGTGTGTGCGCTGATGGTGGCCCTGGGCCGCGAACTGGGGCTGGGCGACGATGCCTGCCGCGAGGCCGGGCTGGCTGGCCTGATGCACGACCTAGGCAAGGCGGCCATGCCACTGGAGATCCTGAACAAGCCCGGCAAGCTGACGCCTGCCGAATACGATGTGATGAAGACGCATCCGCTGCGAGGCCACGAGATGCTGGTCGAAGGGAAGGGTGCGCCTCCTGCCGTGCTGGATGTCTGCCTGAACCACCACGAGCGGATGGACGGCGCCGGCTACCCGAATCGCCTTCCAGGCGAATCCATCAGCCTGCTGGCCCGCATGGGGGCCGTCTGCGATGTCTATGACGCGATCACCTCGAACCGGCCCTACAAGGCCGGCTGGGATCCAGCCGCGTCGATTGCGGCGATGGCCTCGTGGAAGGGCCACTTCGACCCGGTCGTGTTCAAGGCCTTCATCAAGAGCCTGGGCATCTACCCCACCGGTTCATTGGTCAGGCTGAGTTCCGGCAGGCTGGCGGTGGTGGTGGAACAGAATCCGCAGAACCTGAGCTCTCCGCAGGTCAAGGCCTTCTTCTCGACCAAATCCAACATGCCGATCCCGGCCGCGACGTTGGATCTGGCCCAGGACAGCGACAGGATCATCGCGCGAGAAGACCCCAAGGCGTGGAAGTTCCCGTTCCTGGACGAGCTCTGGGCAGGAGAGGCCGCTCCCAAGCGGCCGTGACTCAGTCAATCGCTTCCGGCGGCGGCACGGGTGCCTTCCAGCGCCCCAGCCACAGCGCGTTGCCCACCACGCTGACACTGGACATGGCCATCGCGCCACCGGCAAACACCGGGCTCAGCCAGCCCAGGGCCGCCAACGGCAGGCCCACCACGTTGTAGAAAAAGGCCCAGAACAGGTTCTGGCGGATCTTGGCGTGGCTGGCGCGGGCCAGGGCGATGGCCTCCACCACCCCCCAGGGATCGGCGCGCAACAGGGTGATGCCGGCCGAGTGCATGGCGATGTCGGTGCCGCCTTCGGCGTGTGCCATGGCCAGACCCACGTCGGCGGCGGCCAGCGCGGGGGCGTCGTTGATGCCGTCGCCCACCATCGCCACCACGGTGCTGCCGGCCTGCAGGCGCGCCACCAGCGCGGCCTTCTGCTCGGGCCGGACCAGGGCGTGCACCTCGGTGATGCCCACCTCGCGCGCCAGATGGCCGGCCGCACCGAGGCTGTCTCCGCTGATCAGCACGCAGCGCAGGCCCTGGGCCTGCAGGGCTGCCACCGCCGCCCGAGCCCGGGCCCGGGCCTGGTCGCCGAACGAGAAGCAGCCCAGCAACGCGGGCACGCCGCCGCCCGGTGGCGTGGCGCAGAGCCAGGAGACCGTTTCTCCTCGCGCCTCGCACGCCTCGGCAAAGGCGGCCAGTGCGGAGCGGTCCACGCCCAACTCGTCCATCCAGCGCGCCTGCCCCAGCGCCACGCGCTGCCACCCGGCCGGGCCCTCCACTTCCCCCTGCATTCCGCAGCCGGGCACGGCGGCCACGTCGCGCGCGGCGTACACGAGCGAGCCGCGCTCGGCCGCCGCCGCGAGCACCGCACGGGCCAGCGGGTGCTCGCTGGCGGCCTGCAGGCCACTGGCCAGCGCCAGCACCTCGCCCACCGCCGGGCCGCTGGGCACGCCCTGGCATTGCAACAGGCGGGGGCGGCCCTCGGTAAGCGTGCCGGTCTTGTCGAAAGCCACCACCTGCACCGAGCGCAGGTGCTCCAGCGCGCTGGCCTCGCGCACGAGGATGCCGCGACGCGCCGCCACGCCGCTGGCCACCATCAAGGCCGCAGGCGTGGCCAGGCCCAAGGCGCAGGGGCAGGCGATCACCAGCACCGAAACGGCGCGGATCAGCGCCGTGGCGCCGTCCGCACCGGCCAGCCACCAGCCCGCCAGCGTGGCCGCCGCCAGCACCAGCACCGCGGGCACGAACACGGCGGCCACCTTGTCCACCTGCTGCTGGATCGGCGCCTTGCCGCCCTGGGCCGAGGCCACCAGGCGCACGATGCGGGCGATCTGGCTCTCTGCCCCGAGTGCGGTGGCCTTCACCTGCAGCACGCCCTCGGCGTTGACCGAGCCGCCGATCACCGTGTCCCCAGGGCCTCGGGCCACCGGCAGGCTCTCGCCGGTGATCAGCGATTCGTCCACGTGGCTGCGGCCGTCGACGACCTCGCCGTCCACCGCGATGCGCTCGCCGGGCTTCACCAGGATGGTGTCGCCCAGGGCCAGTTCGCCGACCGGCACCGTCTGCACCTGGCCGTCGCTCAAGCGCTGCGCGGTGGCGGGACGCAGCGACTGCAGGGCATCCAGTGCTTGCAACGTACGCCGCTTGGCGCGCGACTCCATCCACTTGCCCAGCCGCACCAGCGTGATGACGACGGCCGCGCTTTCGAAATACAGATGCGGCATGCCCTGAGGGTCACGCCACCACAGCGCCATGGACAAGGCCCAGGCGGCGCTGGTGCCCAGGGCCACCAGCAGATCCATGTTGGCGGTGCCGGCCCGCACCGCGCCCCAGGCCGCGCGGAAGAATCTGGCGCCGAAGACGAACAGCACCGGCGTGGCGAGCAGCGCCTGCCAGAGCGCTGGCAGCATCCAGTGCCGGCCGGCCAGATCCCCCACCATGGGAAGCACCAAAGGGGCGCAGAGCAGGGCGGAGGCGAGCACCTGCACGCCCTCGCGGGCCCAGAACGGCCGGGCCTCGTCGCCGCCACCGGCGGCACCGTCGATCAGGTGGGCCGTGTAGCCGGCCTTCTGCACGGCGGCCAGCGCCTGGGCCGGCAGATCGGCACCGCCCCAGTACGCCACCCGGGCCTGCTGGGTGGCCAGATTGACGCTGGCCTCCAGCACGCCGGGCAAGGCATTCAGCGCTTTCTCGATGCGGGTGACGCAACTGGCGCAGCTCATGCCTTCGACAGCCAGCTCCATCACCTTTCGCGGGACCTGGTAGCCGGCCCGCTGCACCGATTCAGCCAGCGCCTGGCTGCCCACCTGTGCGCCGCCCTCCACCAGCGCTGTCTCGCTGGCCAGGTTGACGCGGGCGCTGCTCACCCCGGGCACGCGCAGCAGCGCTTTCTCGACACGGCCGGCGCAGGAGGCGCAGGTCATGCCCTCGATCGGGATGGTCCACATACCCACCAATGTACGCCGTCACCTGGACGATACTGGCGGTACCCGTCACCCAAGGAGCGCGACATGACCATCGAACTGACCCTGCCGGACATGACCTGCGGCCACTGCGAACGCACGGTGAAGGCCGTGGTCAGCCAGCTGGACCCCAAGGCCGAGGTGCGGGTGGATCTGGCGCAGCACAAGGTGGAGATCGATTCCGGCCTGCCCCGCGAGCAGCTGGAAAAGGCCCTGGCCGCCGAGGGTTACCCGCCCGCCTGAATTGGTGCACCCGTTGCCGGGTACGGCCCCACGTGCCCACGGCCCCGGGAAATCCCTCCACCCGGCACGGCATGCGCCTTGCCTACACTTGCCCGACCACGGTCCACCGGACCGGCATTGATCGGAGCCGACGCATGCAACGCCCCATCCTCACCCTGCTGCTGGCCGCCACCCTGGGCCTGGCCAGCCTGGCCCAGGCGCAGACCCTTCGCTGGGCCAGCCAGGGCGACCCCCTCACCAT
>CAYJEC010000118.1:0-8481 GCA_964369025.1 uncultured Ideonella sp.
CGCCCACCAACTGGTTGAGCTGGATGGGCGGCCCCGCCTGGCGCTGGGAGCCGCGCCGCCGCCAGTACCACCTGCACAACTTCCTGCCACAGATGCCGGATTTCAACTTCCACTGCCCCGCCGTGCAGGACGAGATCCTGGCCGTGGCGCGCTACTGGCTGGCGCGGGGCGTGGATGGATTCCGGCTGGATACCGCCAATCTCTATTTCCACAGCCGAGGGCTGGAGAACAACCCGCCCTCGCACACCGGGGCCGACATGCCGGTGCTGATGCAGACACATCGCCACAACACCGATCAGCCCGAGGCGCTGGCGTTCTTCGAGCGGTTGCGCCCACTGTTGGATGAGTACGGCGCGTTCACCGTCGGCGAGATCGGCGGCGCCGAGCCGCTCAAGACGATGGCGGAATACACCGCCGGCAACCGCCGGCTGCACACCGCCTATTCCTTCGCGCTGCTCGGTGATCGGCCCACGCCCCAGGCGGTGGCACGCCACATGGCGGACTGGCAGCAAGGCACAGCCGCCAGCGCCTGGCCGAGCTGGGCCCTTTCCAACCATGACGTCCCTCGCGTGGCCTCGCGCTGGGGTGGTGGCATCGACGGCGGATTCGCCTTCGCGGGCAGCGCACATGGGCAGGCGGAAACGGGGGGGTCTGCGGCGCTGTGGATGGCCCTGCTGATGGCGCTGCGCGGCACCGTGTTCATCTACCAAGGCGAAGAGCTGGGCCTGACCCAGGCAGAGGTGCCGTTCGTGTTCATCCAGGATCCTTTCGGCCTCGCCAACTGGCCCACCCACAAGGGCCGCGACGGCTGCCGCACGCCCATGCCCTGGGAGGCGGATGCGCCGAACGCCGGATTCAGCACGGCCGCGCCTTGGCTCCCATTGCCGCCCGAGCACTTGGCTCTCGCTGTCGACCTGCAGCAGGCCGATTCGTGCTCGACGCTGGCCCAGACCCGCCAGTTGCTGGCCTTGCGCCGGAACCATACGGCCCTTCGATTGGGCGGGTTCGAGACCCTGCTGGCCGACGATGCTGCGCTGGTGCTGCGTCGCACGCTCGGGGGCGAATCCGTCGTGGCGGCCTTCAACCTCTCGGCCACCCCGCGTGAACTTGACTGGGCCCATGGCGGTGCCGTTGCCGCAAGCGTGGGCAACGCGCAGGTACAGGGCCATACCCTGAAGCTCGGTGCATGGTCCGCCCTCATCACCACCCAGGGCACCTGACATGACGCCCTTGGCCCAGCAGTACCACCGCGACGGCTACGCCATCTGCACCGGCCTCGTCGATGCCGCCACGGTGCAGGCGTTGCGCGACGAAACCGTCGCCATCGTCAACGGCGAGCGTGGCCGGATCGGGGGTGTGCCTGCGGCCGCTGGCGAGGCTGCACTGCGTGAGGTGCTGGCGATCCACTTCCCGCACAAGATCTCGCCGCTGATGCGCGCGATGCTCGCCCACGCAGCGATCGTCGGCGTTCTCAAGCAGCTGGTCGGCCCGGATCTGAAGTGCATGCAGTCCATGCTCTTCATCAAGAATGCCGGCAAGCCCGGCCAGGCCTGGCACCAGGACGAGGCGTTCATCCCGACGACCGACCGCTCGCTGATCGGCGTGTGGGTCGCGCTGGATGACGCGACCATCGACAACGGCTGCCTCTGGATCCAGCCAGCAAGTCATGTGCGCGGCCACCTCTGGCCGATGCAGGCCTGCGACGACCCGCGCTTTGACGGCTCGCCGCAGGCCGTGGGCTGGGAGGCCGAGTTCGGAGATACGGACGGCGTCGCTGCCGAAGTGCCTGCAGGCTCGGTCGTCTTCTTCAATGGCCACACCCTGCACCGCAGCCTCGACAACCGCCGGACGAGCGGCTACCGCCGTGCCTTGGTGAACCACTACATGTCCGCCCGCTCACCTCTGCCGTGGCGCTTTGGTGCCTCGCGTTTCGCCCCCGACGACTACCGCGACATCGTCATGGTGGCCGGCTCCGATCCCTTCGTCGACCGAGGCCTCGAAGACCTCGCCCGCCCCTTTCTACGCCCTGAAGCATGAACGACATCAACACGCCTTACCCGCTCAGCCCCGCCCAGATCGCGCAGTTCGAGCACGACGGCTTCATCAAGCTCAAGGACGTGCTCTCGCCCGAGACCCTGGCCCACTACGGCGCCGAGATCACGCGGCTGACCATCGCGCTCAACACCCAGGACAAGCCGCTGGAGGAGCGCAGCACCTATGACAAGGCCTTTCTGCAGGTGATGAACCTCTGGGAGCACAGTGCCATGGTGATGGAGTTCGTGATGGGCAAGCGTCTGGGTCGCATCGCCGCTGACCTGCTGGGCGTCAACGGGGTGCGCCTGTACCACGACCAAGCCCTCTACAAGGAGCCCGGCGGCGGCATCACCCCGGCGCACGCCGACCAGTATTACTGGCCGCTGGCAAGCGACCGCACCATCACCGCCTGGGTGCCGCTGCAGCCGGTGCCCGAGGACATGGGACCTTTGGGCTTCTATGCCCGCAGCCAGTCGGTTGCGTTCGGGCGCGATCTGGGCATTTCCGACGAGAGCGAGGAGAAGATCAGCGCCAACATGGCGCGCCACGGATTCGATTTCAGCAGCGGCCCGTTCGACCTGGGAGAGGTCAGCTTCCATTTGGGCTGGACCTTCCACAAGGCCGGTGCCAACGTCTCCGAGCGGCCGCGCGCGGTGATGACCGTGATCTACATGGATGCCGACATGGAACTCGCCAAGGATCTCAGCCCCATCCAGGCCAACGACCGTGACCAATGGTGCCCCGGCGTGAAGCCAGGCCAGACGATTGCCACCGCCAAGAACCCCTTGATCTACGCTGCAAACTGACCATGCGCGTGCTCGTCCGCAGGCTCCTGACAGGCTTTGCCCTGCTGGCCGGGTTGCACCCCGCGGTGGCTGCGCCGGCCTCGCCGGTGAGCCGTGTCGATCCGCCGAACTGGTGGGTGGGAATGCGGCATGAACAGGTCGAGCTGATGCTCAATGGCCCGCACATCGCCGAGTGGTCGCCGAACGTGGACGTGCCTGGCGTGCGGATCGTCGCCACCACGCGCAGCAGCAATCCCAACTACCTGTGGGTCACTCTCGACATCCAGGGCGAGGCGCGGGCCGGAGCGTTGCCCGTCACCCTGCGGCGAGGCGCTGAAGCCACCACCTGGGGCTACGAACTGCGCGAGCGCGAACGGGGTTCGGCGCAGCGCGCAGGCTTTGGCACGGCCGATGTGATCCTCAACCTCATGCCCGACCGCTGGGTCAATGGCGACCCAGCCAACGACAATATGTCCGGCTACACCGAGCAGGCCAACCGCAAGCTGGCCGGCGGCCGGCATGGCGGCGACATCGCCGGCCTGATCCAGAGCCTGGACCACATCGCAGCCATGGGCTACACCGCCGTCTGGCCGACCCCGCTGACCGAGAGCAACCAGCCCGCCTTCAGCTACCACGGCTACGGCACCACCGACGCCTACCGCATCGACCCCCGCTACGGCAGCATGGCCGACTACCAGCGCTTCGTGGCCCTCGCCCGCGCCAAGGGCCTGAAGGTCATCCAGGATCTCGTGCCCAACCACATCGGCTCTGGCCACTGGTGGATGAAGGATCTCCCGGCGCCGGACTGGCTCAGCAACCGAAACCAGTTCGTGTTCACCAGCCATGCGCGCACGACGGTGAGCGACCCCTACGCCTCGGCCTTCGACAAGGAGCGCTTCACCTCGGGCTGGTTCGACTCCTCCCTGCCCGACAAGAACCACCGCAACCCACAGATGGCGAACTACGAGATCCAGAACGCGATCTGGTGGATCGAGTCCGCAGGCCTGGCTGGCCTGCGCGTGGACACCTATGCCTACTCCGACGCCGCCTTCATCCGCGAATGGACCCGGCGAATCGTGCTGGAGTACCCGCAACTCGGCATGGTGGGTGAGGAGTGGAGCGACAACCCGGCCGTGCAAGCCTTCTGGGCGCGAGGGCGAACTCAGGCCAACGGCTATGTCTCGCCCCTGCCCAGCGTGATGGACTTCGTGGTCCACACCCCGCTGGCCAAAACCCTGCGCGAGCCTGAGACCTTCAACACCGGCTTCAAGGAGCTCTACAACCTGCTGGTGAGCGACCAGCTCTATGCAGACCCCGGCCGCCTGGTGCTGTTCGACGGCAACCACGACACTCCGCGCATTTTCAGCGCGCTGAACGAGGATGCTGCGCTCACGCGCATGGCCCTGGCCTACGTGCTGCTGATGAAGCGCATCCCGCAGATCTACTACGGCACTGAAGTGCTGATGACCAGCCCCAAGGCGCTCAACGCATTCGACGCCTTCCGTGACGATTTTCCCGGCGGCTGGTCGGGCGACGCGGTCAATGCCTTCACCGGCGTTGGCCTCAAGCCCGAACAAGCTCAGGCACAGGCCTGGCTGCGCACCCTTCTCAACTGGCGGAAGACCGCGCGCGTGGTGCATGAGGGCCAGCTGATGCACTTCCACCCGGATGCCGGGGCCTATGTGCTGTTCCGATACGATGAGCGCGACACCGTGATGCTGATCCTCAACAAGAACAGCACGCCCACTTTGCTGGACACCGTGCGCTACCGGGAGCGCCTGCCGCTCGGGGCCCGGGCGCGCGACGTGATCACCGGCGAGCGTGTGACCTTGGGCGCGCAGATCACGCTGCCGCCACGCTCTGTCACCGTGTTGCAACTGGACGCGGTACGCTGATGGAGGCTGACGGCACGCGCCGCCAGGCATCCGTCCGGGTCGGCATGGCCCAGATGCGGGTGATCGCCGGGCAGCCTCGGCAGAACCTGCAACGGGCCGTCGAGTTCATCGAGCAGGCCTCGCAAGCCGGCTGCGATCTGGCCGTGCTGCCGGAGTGCCTGAACATCTGCGCGGACAACCTGCCCGAGTCGCTCGCCATCGGTGAGGTGCTCGCTTGCATGGGCGCCCAAATGCTCGTTTCACCCTGCGCATGGGCCGTGCCGCCCGGGCACGACAACGCCCTCACGCCCTACGGCAGCCTTTGGCGCGGTGCCTATGGAGAGTTGGCGCAGCGCTTTGGTTTGCCGGTGGTGGGCGTGAGCAACGTCGGCTGGGTGGAGCAGGGCAACTGGGCGGGCCATGCCGTGATCGGCTGCTCGCTGGCGATGGCTGGCGACGGGCGGGTGCTGGCGCAAGAGCCGTACGGCGTTGAGGCCGAGACCTTGCTGACCGTTGAGCTGCCGCTGCGAGCCGGGTTTTCCCCGGTTCCGGGTTGACACCCATGACCGCCCGCCCGCCGCTGGCCCACAGGCGCTTTCACAGCGCCCCGCTTGAAGCCGCGATCACTCAGGTGCAAGCCAGCATCACCGACCCGGTGCTGGCCCGCCTGTTTGCCAACAGCCTGCCCAATACGCTGGATACCGCCGTGTACATCACGCCCGGCACGCGGCCACTGACCTTCGTGATGACTGGCGACATCCCGGCGATGTGGCTGCGCGACGCCACCGCCCAGGTCTGGCCCTATCTGCGCTTCGCCAATGCAGACGCAGCCTTGCAGCAACTGCTCGTCGGCGTGTTGAACCAGCAGGTCGACTGCCTGCTGATCGATCCCTGGGCCAATGCCTTCGAGCGCGTGCCTGGAGCCAGCCCGTGGAGCGACGACGCCACCCAGATGCACCCGCTCGTGCACGAACGCAAATGGGAGCTGGACAGCCCCTGCGCCGTGCTGCGCCTGAGCCACGGCTACTGGCAGGCCACCGGGGACCTCAAGCCATTCGACGGCCGCTGGCGCGCGGCCATGCAGGCCGTCCTGCAGGTGCTGCGCGAGCGCCAGCAAGGCAGCGGGCCGTACCGATTCCAGCGCCGGGCTGCCAACCCGCTGGACAGTCTGCCATTTGGCGGCGAGGGCTGGCCGGCGTTGCCGGGCACCGGGTTGATTGCCAGCGCTTTTCGGCCTTCGGACGATGCCTGCGTGTTCCCGCTGCATATCCCGTCCAACTTCCTTGCTGCGGTGTCGCTGCGGCAGCTGGCTGATTTGGCGACGGCCGTTGGCGATCTCGACCTGGCCACTGAAGCCCTCGACATCGCGACCACGGTGCAGCGCGCACTGGACACCCTGCCCACTCCGTGGCCCTACGAGATCGACGGCTTTGGAAGCCAGCTCTGCATCGACGACGCCAACGTGCCCAGCCTGCTCTCGCTGCCCTACCTGGGCGCTTGCGGGGCAGATGACCCGCGCTACCAGGCCACCCGCGCGCAAATCCTGAACCCGGTGCGCAACCCCTTCTTCATCGAGGGCCGCTCGGCTCGTGGCATCGGCAGCCCCCACACCGGCCTGAGGCGAATCTGGCCCATGGCACTCACCATGCAGGCGCTGACCAGCACGAGCGAGGCCGAGATCCGGGCCTGCTTGCGCAGCCTGTGCCAGACCCACGCGGGCACGGGATTGATGCACGAAGCCTTTGACGCCGACGACCCCACGCAGTTCTCACGGCCCTGGTTCGCCTGGGCCAATTCCTTGTTTGGCGAGCTGATCCTGACGGTGCACCAGCAGCGCCCCGAGTTGCTGAAGGAGTTGCATTCATGCCCGCCGTGACTTCACTGGCCGCCATCACCGATGGGCGCGGCGGCTATGTCATCGACACCACCGAGGTCCGCGCGCCCGGCCCGGGCGAGGTGCGCGTCAGGATCGCCGCCTCAGGCCTGTGCCACACCGATCACCAGTCACTCGGCTGGGAAGGCCCCATGGTGATGGGCCACGAGGGCGCGGGTTACGTCGAGGCGCTGGGGCCAGGCGTCGAACACCTCGCTCTGGGCAGCCCGGTGCTGCTCAACTGGGCCATCCCGTGCGGCCGCTGCCCGCAGTGCACGCGTGGCAGCGCCAATGTCTGCGACCGCTCGATGGGTGTCGACCCGAGCCTGGGCAGCCCGCGTGCCGGCGAAGGCCACACGCGCTGGCGGGGCCGCGCCATCCAGCGTGCCTTCAACCTGGGCAGCTTCAGCCAGTACAGCCTCGTGCGCGCTGAAGCCTTGACACCGCTGCCTGCCACGCTGGCGCCCGAGCGCGCCTGCATCCTGGGCTGCGGGGTGATGACGGGTGTGGGCTCGGTCATCAACGTGGCGCGCGTGCAGCCCGGCGACTGCGTGGCCGTGGTGGGCTGCGGCGGCGTCGGGCTGTCCGCGGTCCAGGGCGCGCGCATCGCCGGCGCGGGGCGGGTGATCGCCATCGACCGCCACCCTGCCGCGCTGGAGCGCGCGCGAGAGTTCGGCGCCACCCACACCCTGCTCGCACCGGCTGACGACCCGGCCGGCGAACAGCTTGCCAAAGCGCTCCAGGCCATCACCGACGGGCGTGGTGCGGACTATGCCTTCGAGGCCACCGGCGCGCATGGCCTGGCGTTCTTGCCGCTCAAGCTGGTGCGCCACGGCGGCACGGCCTTGCAACTCTCGGGCGCGCACGGCGAGCGCACGGTCAGCATGTTCGATTTCTGGTGGGACAAGCGTTACGTCGTTCCACTGTATGGCGGCTGCCAACCCGAGCGGGACTTTCCGCGCCTGTTCTGCTGGGTGGCGGAGGGCCAGCTCGACCTGGACCGCCTCATCAGCCACACCTACCGCCTGCACGATCTGGGCACGGCGATCGAGGACATGCTCGCCGGGCGCAGCGCCAAAGGCGTGATCCTGTTCGATTGAGCCCGCACCATGAGCTTTCGCACCATCGAATCGTCCCCACGGCTGCCGCAGGGGCTGAGCTTTGTCACCGTCAAGAGCGCAGCCCTCGGGCAGCGCGCCGACCTGACTCTGTGGTCGCCACCCGGCACCGAGCCCGGCGCGGCAATGCCTCTGGTGATCCTGCTGCACGGCGTCTACGGTTCGCACTGGGCCTGGGCCCTCAAGGGCAATGCTCACCTCACGGCGCAACGCCTGATCGACAGCGGCACCATCCCGCCGATGCGCCTGGCCATGCCCAGCGACGGCCTGTGGGGCGATGGCTCGGGCTACGTGGCGCACGCGACGGGCCAAGACTTCGAGCGCTGGATCGTCGAGGAGGTGCCCGATGCCGCCGGCCACGTCGGCGGTGCCCCGATCTTCATCGCGGGCTTGAGCATGGGAGGCTTTGGCGCGCTGCGCCTGGCGGGCAAGTACCCGCAGCGCTTTGCGGCGTCTGCGGGTCATTCGTCGATCACTGAGGCCCAGCAGTTCGACGCGCTGATGTCCGAGACCCGCGCAGGTTGGTCAGCCGCGCCGCAGGACCGGAGCGTGCTGACCGCACTCACCCACGCCGCTGCACCCTTGCCGCCGCTGCAATTCGACTGCGGGCTGGACGACCCCTTCCTGGCCGCCAACCGCAGCCTGCACCAGTCGCTCGCCGCTGCCGGCATTGCCCACGACTACGCCGAGCATCCGGGAGGGCATGATTGGCCCTACTGGAGCCGGCATCTCGAGGACACGCTGCGCTTTTTCGCCTCGACACTGAAGGGCCGGCCATGACGCCGATGGGACTGCCT
>CAYJEC010000119.1:0-8478 GCA_964369025.1 uncultured Ideonella sp.
TGCTGACCGACATGGTCGGCGAGTTCCCCGAGCTGCAGGGCATCATGGGCGGCTATTACGCCCGGCATGATGGTGAATCCGAAGCCGTGGCGTTTGCGGTCGAGGACCATTACAAGCCGCGCTTTGCGGGCGACGAGCTGCCGCGCAACGAGGCTGGCCTGGTGGTGGCGTTGGCCGACAAGCTGGAAACACTGGTCGGCCTGTTCGGCATCGGCCAGCTGCCCACCGGTGACAAAGATCCTTTCGCGCTGCGCCGGCACGCCCTGGGCGTGATCCGCATGTTGGTCGAGCGCGAGCTGCCCTTGGCGCTGGACGGCTTGATTGCCGCGGCCCTGCCAGCTTTCGGATCGCTGATCCAGAACCCGAGCGCCGCGCTGCAGACTTTCTTCTCTGAGCGACTTGGCGGGCAGCTGCGCGAGCAGGGCTGCACGGCGCAAGAGGTCGACGCGGTGCTGGCGCTGGCACCTCAGCGTCTGGCAGATGTGCGCAAGCGGCTCGATGCCGTGCGCGCCTTTGCCGCGCTGCCCGAAGCCGCCTCGCTGGCAGCGGCCAACAAGCGTGTCGGCAACATCCTGAAGAAGGTCGAGGGCACCTTGCCCACGGCCGTGAGCGAAACGCTTTTGGCCGAAGCCGCCGAGCAGGCCCTGTTCGGGGCGCTGTCCAGCGTGCAGCCCTTGTCCGATGCCTTGTTCGACAACGGCGAGTACGCCGCCTCGCTGCGCGAGTTGGCGGTGCTGAAGGCGCCTGTCGATGCCTTCTTCGACGGCGTGATGGTGAACGCAGACGACCCCGCCCTGCGCGCCAACCGCCTGGCCTTGCTGGGCCGCCTGCACACCGCGATGAACCGCGTCGCGGATCTGTCGCGCCTCGCCACCTGATCGGGCCACCATGCAAGCCCCCAAGCTCGTCATCCTGGGCCGCGACGGCATCCTCAACAAGTTCCGCGAGGATCATGTGAAGGAACCCGCGGAGTGGGAGCCGATCCCTGGCGCCTTGGAGGCGGTGGCACGCCTGAACCACGCCGGCTGGCACGTGGTGGTGGCCACCAACCAGGCTGGCATCGGGCGGGGCATGATCGACATGGCGGCGGTCAACGCGGTGCACCTGCACATGATGAAGATGCTGGCGGCCAAGGGTGGCCGGCTCGATGCGGTCTTCTTCTGCCCGCATGCGCGCGAGGACCAATGCGAATGCCGCAAGCCGCGGGCCGGGATGATGCACGACATCGCCCAGCGCTATGGCGCCGATCTCAAACTGGTGCCCATGGTGGCCGATACGCAGCGTGACCTTGAGGCTGCGCGCGAGGCGGGTTGCCCGCCGCACCTGGTGAGAACCGGTCGAGCCAGCCTGGTCAGCGAGGCCGAGATCGCCCAATGGCTGGCTGCGGTTCCCGGCACCACGGTGCACGACGACCTGGCATCGTTTGCCGCCCACCTGCTGCAACACGAAGCCACGGCACGCTTCGCCATCTGAGCCGAACCTGATGCAACGAATTGGCTGGATCCTTCGCTCGGCGCTGTTCTTCCTCTGGCTGGTGGTCACGGTGGTGCCCTGGGCCACCTTCGTGGTGCTGATGTCGATCTTCGTGCGCGGCACCCGTTTGTACTGGGTCTGTGTCGGCTGGCTGGCTGCGTCGATCTGGGGTGCACGGGTGATCTGTGGTGTGCGCCACCGGGTGCACGGCCTGGAGAACGTGCCGACGGCGGCGGACGGCCGCGCCGCGGTGCTGCTGGCGCCCAAGCACCAATCCACCTGGGAGACCTTTGCCTTCCCGGTGTTGATGCCGCACCCGCTGTGCTACGTGTTCAAACGCGAACTGCTGTGGATCCCGTTTTTCGGCTGGGCCATTGGCAGCCTGGACATGATCCACATCGACCGCAGCCGGCGCAATGAGGCCTGGAGCAAGGTGGCCGAGCAGGGCCGGCGTTACATGGCGCAGGGCAACTGGGTCATCATGTTTCCCGAGGGCACGCGCATTCCGCGCGGCCAGCAGGGCACCTACAAGACCGGTGCGTCACGCCTGGCGATCACCACCGGCACCCCTATCGTGCCGATCGCCGTCACGTCGGCACGCTGCTGGCCGCGCAAGAGCTTCCTGCTGCGCCCTGGCCTGGTGGAGATCTCCATTGGCAAGCCGATCGACAGCACCGGGCGCCAGCCCGAAGAACTGATGCGCGAGGTCGAGGCCTGGATCGAAGCCGAGATGCGCCGCCTGGATCCCGACGCATACCCCGCTGGCGCACCGTAGAATTTCAGACCATGTCGCGCAGGCCCGCCGCCGAATCGCCCGAACAACTCTCACTGTTCGAGGCCGAGACGCCGGCCGAGACAGCGCCTCGCCCGTCGGCGGTGCCGGCGGCGACCGCCACGCCGCCAGTCCCTGTCGCGTCACCGCGTGCCCCGGCCCCGATGACCCACCGCCACCCGCGAGCCGACCGCGAGATCCGCCTCGGCGAGTGCCAGGTGGCCTACCTGCTGCGCCGCGCGCGGCGCAAGTCGATCGGCTTCTCGGTCGGGCCCGACGGGCTCGCCGTCAGCGCGCCGCGCTGGGTGGGCCAGGGCGAGATCGAGTCGGCGCTGCGCGAGAAATCCGCCTGGATCCTGCGCAAACTGGCCGAGCAGCGGGAGCGCCGCTCGCGCCTGGAGGCGGCCCGCGTCGAGTGGCGTGATGGTGCCCAGTTGCCCTTCCTGGGCGAAACCGTGATTTTGGTGCTCGACACGCGGGTGGCCGGCGCGGTGCTCAATACCGACGCAGAGTGCCTTCCTGGCGTACCGCGCCTGACCCTGCACATCGGCCTGCCCGCCACCGCGCAGCCAGCGCAGATCTGTGACGTGGTTCAGAGCTGGCTGCAGCGCCAGGCACGCAGGGTTTTCGAGGAGCGCTGCGCGCTGTTTGCGCATCGCCTGGGCGTGCAAGTGGCGCGGCTGCGCCTCAGTTCAGCGCAGACCCGCTGGGGCAGCGCCTCGGCTGACGGCTCCATCCACCTGAACTGGCGGCTTGTTCACTTCGGGATGCCGGTGATTGACTACGTGGTCGCCCACGAGTTGGCCCACTTGCGCGAGATGAACCACAGCGCGGCGTTCTGGGAGGTCGTGCGCTCGGTGATCCCGGATATGGAAATCCGCAAGGCCGCTCTGCGTGACCCGGTTTTGCCCGTGTTTTCCTGACGGCCCATCCTCAGTATTGAGGATCCTTTGTCGATCTCCAGCACTTCCGTGCGGCCGCACCCCCCAAAGAGGGATGGTTCAGCCAGGGCTTCACGGGCACAGTAGCGTCATTCGCTGTCATCACCGTGTGCGCGAAAGGGAGATCCAGGGAGGATCGTGCGGAGCGACGCCGCGAACCCGAGGGCCGGTCAGTGCAAACTGATCGGCCACTTTTTTGGGCTGTCAGCCCACCGCCTCGAAGCGGCGCACGCCATCCGTGCCCAGTGGGCAAGCCCGCACCCGGCCCTGGCTTTGCAGCGCATGCAGGTGGGCCAGCGACTCGCCCATTGCGAAGGTGGTCTGGTGCAGGTCCAGCGCGCGTTTGAACAGCACCGGCAGCAAATCCGCCGCGCTTTGCGGGCGCTCGGCGCAAGCCGCCCAGGCGTCGTTCAGCCGGTCCACGTGATGCGATTGCAATTGCCGGATCCGCTCGTGCAGCCCGGCGAACGGCCTGCCATGCGATGGCAGTACCAGGGTCTCGGCCGGCAGCGGGTCGAAGCGGGCAATGGAGGCCAGGTACTGCGGCAGTGGGTCGGCCTCCGGCTCCAGATCGATCACGCTGATGTTGGTGGAGATGCGCGGCAGCACCATGTCGCCCGAGATCAGCACCCCAGCCGCAGGGCAATGCAGCGCGATGTGCTCGGGCGCGTGGCCGTAGCCGCTGATGGCATGCCAGTCCCGCTCGCCGATGCGGATCACCTGGCCATCCATCAGCCGCCGGTAGGTGCCGGGCACGTCGGGCACCATCGATGCGTAGTAGTTTCGGCGTGCACGGACCTGCTCCAGCGCCGCAGGGTCGGTCAGGCCGTGTTCGGCGAAGAAGCGTGCCGCGCTGTCACCGCCGAAGCCGGTGGTCAGCCCGCTGGCCACCCGCGCCGCGTTCCAGTCGGTGCCGCTGATCCAGGTGCGGCATTTCCAACGGTCGGTCAGCCAGTGCGCCAGGCCGATGTGGTCCGGGTGCATGTGGGTGACGAACACGCGCAGCACCGGCAAACCATCCAGCGCGCTGGTGAACACCTGCTCCCAGGCTTGGCGTGTGGCGTCGTTGGCGATGCCGCAGTCGACGATCGCCCAGCCGTGTTGGCCGGCATCGTCGCGGTCGCGCAGGAGCCACAGGTTGATGTGGTCCAGTGCAAACGGCAGGCCCATGCGCAGCCAGCGCACACCGGGTGCCACATCAATCACTTCACCCAGCCCCGGCAGGCGCTCGCCCAGCGGGTAGTGGAGGGCGGCTTCGTTTGGTTGGCTCATGTCGTTGGTTCCGGCGCGGGACTCGCGTAGACTGGCATTTACGTTAACGTAAACGTCAGTCTAACGATGAGCGCCAAACCCCGCACCCAGAAGGAAAAGGCCGCGCCCCGGGCCGAGGCGCCCACCTTCACCATCACGGAGCTGGCGCAAGAGTTCGACATCACGCCGCGTGCGATCCGCTTCTACGAGGATCTGGGGCTTCTCGAGCCCGCCCGCGCCGGGCGCAACCGGGTCTACACCCACCGTGATCGCACCCGGCTGAAGCTCACGTTGCGCGGCAAGCGCCTGGGGCTGTCGCTGCAGGAGGTCAAGCAACTGGTCGACATGTACGAGTCCGGCAGCGACGAACGCCGCCAGCTCGAGGCCTTTCTGACCGTGCTGGGCGACCACCGCCGTCAGTTGGAGCAGCAGTTGGACGACATCCAGGTGACCTTGGCCGAGATCACACAGCACGAGGCACGCTGCAAGGCCTTGATCGCCGCTGCTGGCAAGACCGGGCGGCGGGTCAAGACCCCGGTGCAGGCATGACGGCCCCGGTG
This sequence comes from uncultured Ideonella sp., assembly GCA_964369025.1. Classification (GTDB taxonomy): domain Bacteria; phylum Pseudomonadota; class Gammaproteobacteria; order Burkholderiales; family Burkholderiaceae_C; genus Ideonella. Next base: position 4,998 of record CAYJEC010000119.1, read on the forward strand.
CGCCGCATCGTGGCCATCGGCGGCGGTGGCTTCTCAATGGATGATTTCAGCCTGCGCCAGGAGCGCCATCTCCTGTCGCGTGTCCGCCCCGGCGCTGTGCGCCCCCGGGTGCTGTTCCTTGCCACCGCCAGCGGCGATCGCGAGCTCTATCACCTGAAGTTTCTGCGCGCCTTCTCCCAGCTCGACTGCCGGCCGGACACCCTGGCGTTCTTTCCCTTCGACATGCGCCGCGACTACGCGCAGGCGGTGCGCGACGCCGACCTGATCTTTGTCGGTGGTGGCAACACCGTGGGCATGCTGGCCGTCTGGCGCGAGTTCGGCTTCGACGTGGCACTGCGGGAGGCCTACCAGGCCGGCACGGTGCTGGCCGGCATCAGCGCCGGTGGCAACTGCTGGTTCGAGCGATACGTGACCGACAGCGTGCCTGGCGGCGGCGTGCGCGAAGGCCTTGGCCTTCTCCCCGGCACGTTCTGCCCCCACCTGGACAGCGAACCCTGGCGGCCCGCCGTGCTTCTGGGTCAAGGAGCGCCCGCTTGGGGCGCGGGCGAGAACGTGATGGTGGAGTTCGAGAACGAGGTTGCCGTGGCCGCATGGAGCGATCGGCCGGCCACTGACCCTCGGCCGCTCGCCTGCCAGCACCGGCCCGCCGGGGCCGCGGCATGGTCGGATTGGCTGCCGCATCGCATGGGCTGAGCTGGGGCACCTGCCACCTTGCTGAGGCGCCAACGGTATGATTGACGTTGACGTAAACGTCAATCAATCGATCATGTCCAGACCACTGCTTTCCGAGTTGCCTGTTCTCGTCGGCCGCCGATGCCGCTTGCGTGAGTTGCAGCCCGGCGATGCGCCCGCATTGCAGCGCCATGCCGATGACGAGGCGGTCTGGCGCAACCTTTTCGACGGTTTCCCGCGGCCTTACACCCTGGCGCACGCAGAAGCCTGGTGCGGCGGCGAGTCGCGGCTGCCGGCGTTTGGCCATGTCTGGGGCATCGAGATCGCCGTGCCGGGCGGCCATGAGGTGATCGGTTGCGTCGGCGCGCACCCGCTGGACGGCTGGCTGCGCTGCAACGCCGAGGTCGGCTACTGGATCGGCCGCGCGCACTGGCGCCAGGGCATCACCAGCGAAGCGTTGGCTTTGGTGTCCGACTGGGCCTTCGCCACGCTGCCGGAGGTGACCCGCCTGTTCGCACCGATCTTTGCCTGGAATGCGGGCTCGCAGGCCGTGGCTGCCCGCGCCGGCTACCAGTTGGAAGGGCGCATGCCTCGCAGCGCGATCAAGGCGGGCGAGGTCATCGACCGGGTGGTTTATGCCCGTTACCGGCCCGCTTCCGTACACTGAACCGACCGCACCCCGCCGCCGCATGACCAAGCAACTCACCGAGCTCTTCGACAGCAACCGGCATTGGGCCGCCAAGACCGAGGCCCGGGAGCCGGGCTTCTTCACCAAGCTGCTGGCTCAGCAGACGCCACAGTACCTGTGGATCGGCTGTGCCGACAGCCGTGTGCCTGCCAACGAGCTGGTAGGCCTGCTGCCGGGCGAGCTGTTCGTGCACCGCAACGTCGCCAATGTGGTGGCCCACTCGGATCTGAACGCGCTGTCGGTGATCCAGTTCGCGGTGGATGGACTGCAGGTCCAGCACATCATTGTCGTTGGTCACTCCAACTGCGGCGGCGTCAAGGCGGTGTTGCGCAACACCCGCCTGGGCCTGGTCGACAACTGGCTGCGCCACGTGCAGGACGTGCGCCACCAGCACCGCGCCTGGCTGGACGAAGTGACGCCCGACGAGCAGGTGAACGCGCTGGTCGAGCTCAACGTGCTGGAGCAGGCGCGCAACGTCTGCACCACCACCGTGGTTCAGGATGCCTGGGCCCGCGGCCAGGCGGTGGTCGTGCACGGCTGGGTCTACGGGCTGCACAACGGCCTGCTCGAAGACCTGAAGATGACCGCCTCGGCGGCGGCCGACCTGGACCAGGCCTACGCCACGGCGCTGGCCGGCATCCACGCCCGCTACCGAATGGAAGCAGCCTGATGTTCCCGCAACAGCTCACCGACAGCCGCGCCTTCGAGATCGCACAGGCGCTGCAGGATGGCTTCAACAAGCACTACCGCCTGTTCCGCGAGGCCAGCCGCACGGCCAAGCACCGCTTCGAGCAGGCGGACTGGCTGGGCCAGCAACGGGCCCAGCGAGAACGAATCGAGTTCTACGACAAGCGGGTTGAAGAGGCGGCGGAGCGCCTGCAGACCGAGTTCAAGGCGGCCGCCTTGTCGATGGACACCTGGCAACAGGTGAAGCTGCACTACATCGGCCTGCTGACCAACCACCACCAGCCCGAGCTGGCCGAGACCTTCTTCAACTCGGTGACCACCAAGATCCTGCACCGCAGCTACTTCCACAACGATTTCATCTTCGTGCGCCCGGCCATCTCGACCGAGTACATCGAGAACGACGAGCCTGCGGCCGCACCGACCTACCGCGCCTACTACCCGACGCGCGACAACCTGCGCGAGGCGATGCTGCGCATGGTCAACAACTTCCAGCTCGAGCGCGAGTTCGAGGACCTGGGGCGCGACGTGGATCAGCTTCTGGCGGCCATCTTTCAGCGGCTGGGCGACTTCCGGCCGCGGGCCAATTTCCAGATCCAGGTGCTTTCCAGCCTGTTCTTCCGCAACAAGGGTGCCTACGCGGTAGGCAAGATCGTCAACGGCTTCAACGAGCTGCCGTTCGCCCTGCCCATCCTGCACACGCCCGCCGGCCAATTGGCCATCGACGCGGCGCTGTTCGGAGAGGACGATCTGCTGCTGCTGTTCAGCTTTGCACGGGCCTACTTCCTGGTCGACATGGAAATCCCCTCGGCCTACGTGCAATTCCTGCGGTCGCTGATGCCGCGCAAGCCCCGAGCCGAGCTGTACAACGCGATCGGCCTGCAGAAGCACGGCAAGAACCTGTTCTACCGGGACTTCCTGTTCCACCTGCGACACAGCAGCGACCGCTTCCGCATTGCCCCCGGCATCAAGGGCATGGTGATGCTGGTGTTCGATCTGCCGAGCTTCCCGTTCGTGTTCAAGGTCATCAAGGACTACTATCCGCCGCAGAAGGACACCTCGCGCGAGCAGATCATGGGCAAGTACCTGCTGGTCAAGCAGCACGACAGGGTCGGGCGCATGGCCGACACGCTGGAGTTCAGCAATGTCGCCTTCCCACGCTCACGTTTCGAGGACGAGCTGATCGACGAGCTGAAGACCTTCTGCCCCAGCGTGCTCGAGATCTCGGACCGTGACGGCGACGGCCATACCGAGGTCATCCTCAAGCATGTCTACATCGAGCGGCGCATGATCCCGCTGAACATCTACCTGCAGGACGCCACGCCTTCGCAGATGGAGCATGCGGTGATCGAGTATGGCAACGCCATCAAGGATCTGGTGGCCGCCAACATCTTCCCCGGCGACATGCTGTGGAAGAACTTCGGTGTCACCCGCCAC
>CAYJEC010000120.1:0-8382 GCA_964369025.1 uncultured Ideonella sp.
CTGGGCCGGGTTGGGCCGGCACGCCGAGGCGCAGCCGCATTTCGTGCGCAGCATCGACCTGCTTCATGCGGCCAACCCTGCCCACGCCTGGCTGGCCGAGATCCGCGCCCACTACGCGGCAAGCCTGCGTGCACGCGGTGAACCCGCGGCCGCCTGCCAGCAACTCGCACTGGCTGGAGCGGCCCTGGCCGAGCAGGCACTGGCCGGGCCCCAGTTCAGGCACCTGGTGCAGGCGCAGGCCAGCCGAGGCGGCTGCGACCCGGGCAGGCCGAGCGCGGCCGTGTCCGGTTCCAGCGACCTGATCCGTCTTTCTCGACAACAGCCTCACTTTGGCAGGAGAGCCTCATGACAACCCCGCGCCACCCCACCGCCGCTGGCCTCGCGCTGACCCTCGCGCTGGCCACCGCGCCCGCTTGGGCCACGGTAGAGCCGCAAGGCCCCAACGAGACCGTCTGCCCGAACCCGGCGCTGACCGCGTTCGACCGCGAATCGGCCGGGCATGTCTGGCCAGCGCTCACCGGCACGCCGCTGGCGCCAGGCGGCAGCGTGCTGACGCTGGGCACCAACCCGAGCGAATCGCCCGAGCTGTCGGACGAGGTCCTGCGCAGTTTCGCTCGCTCCTTCTCCTTCAACACGGCACAGGGCATCGTCAGCGGGACGGTGCTGCAGTTGATCAAGCGCGGCACCGACCAGCGCTGCAAGGCTGAATGGCAGATCACCGTCAGCCCGGAATCGCTCGGCTGCGTGACGGCGATCCGGATCGACGGTTTCCTGCACCCGCTGGACAAGCCCCTGGTGGCCGACTACCGCGACGACCTGCCCGGCGACACCAGCCCGGACCGCGCCTACCGCTCCGCCGGCGACGGCTCGAAACTCCGCTTCCGCGTTCCTGGCGGCGTGTGCGCCGGCAAGACCTCGCGCCCGCTGTTGCTCAACACCAGCATCAACAAGATGGCGCGAAAGGGCAGCTTGCAGTTGCAGGGCCCGGCCGGGGAACTGTCGCCACCGGTCAGCACCTACGTGCCCAAGTGACTGCGCCCGCCGGTCAGCGTTATGATGCGCCCCGGTCGGCAGTTCACCCAGGCGTCGTCGCGCGGCCAGCAAGCCGCGAGCTCAACCTGCCCTGATCCACGTTCCAAGCCTTGGTCCCATGAGCCTGCGCAACATGTCGCGGCGTCTGAACCCCGGCTGCAAGTCGGCGACCCCAGCCCCCGGCCTCACCACCGGGCAGGTTCATGCGCGCGAACGAAAGACGCACCATGACGACCCCCACTTCGGCCACCCGCGGCCGCAAGCTTGTGCCGCTGCACTGCGACGACCTGTCGCAGTTTGCCAAGACCCTGCGCGCCCAGCTCGACGAGCACCTGCAGAAGACACCCGGCGCCGCGCCAAGCCACGTACAACTGCTGAACATGCTGGCCCGATCGGCCGGACACCGCAGCATGCAGGCCCTGCGCGCCCAGGCCGTGCTGAAACCACCGGCGGCACCCCCCACCCCGGCGCCCGCCGCCCCGCTCGGTGCGCACGCCCAGAAGGCGCTGACGCAATTTGACGAGCATGGCCGGTTGTCACGCTGGCCATACAAGTTCAGCGTGCAGCGGATGGCCATGTGGGGCCTGTGGTTGCGCTTCGACTCCGGCCGCCCCTACACCGAGCGCGAGGTCAACGAGATCCTGAAGGCCTGGACAACCTATGGCGACCATGTCACGCCCCGGCGCGAACTGGTCGAGATGAAGCTGCTGGGCCGCAAGGACGACTGCTCCGTCTACTGGAAGGAGCCGCAGCGCCCGACCGACGAGATTCGCACGCTGTTGCAGGCGCTGCGCGCACGCCAGGCCTGAATGAGGCTGCCGCTGTCCCGGTAGGGCCACCAGGCGCTGCCTGGCGGCTCACGCGACACGCATGGCGGAGCGGGCGGGCCCGACCCAGTGCCCGACAGCCTCCTGGCCCGGGCACAATCGCGCCCACCGGCCGCCAGCCCGGCGCCTCGTTCGGCATTTCACCCCGAGTTCCCACGCCATGCCCCAACGCGTCCTCACCGGCATCACCACCACCGGCACCTTGCACCTCGGCAACTATGTCGGTGCGGTGCGCCCCTGCATCGTCGCCAGCCGCGAGCCCGGCGTGGAGAGCTTCTTCTTCATGGCCGACTACCACGCGCTGATCAAGTGCGACGACCCCGAGCGCATCGAGCGCTCGCGCCTGCAGATCGCCGCCACCTGGCTGGCCGCCGGCCTGGACACCGAGCGCGCGGTGTTCTACCGCCAGAGCGACGTCCCCGAGATCCCCGAGTTGACCTGGCTGCTCACCTGCGTCACCTCCAAGGGCCAGATGAACCGCGCCCATGCCTACAAGGCGTCCGTGGACGCCAACCTCGCTGCGGGCGAGGATGCCGACGCCAACATCTCGATGGGTCTGTACAGCTACCCCATCCTGATGGCTGCCGACATTCTGATGTTCAACGCCCATCGCGTGCCGGTCGGCAAGGATCAGGTCCAGCACATCGAGATGGCACGCGACGTGGCGCAGCGTTTCAACCACCTGTTCGGCCAGGGCCGGGATTTCTTCGTGCTCCCCGAGGCCCTGGTGGTCGCGGAGATGGAGTTGCTGCCGGGGCTGGACGGCCGCAAGATGTGCAAGAGCTACGACAACGTGATACCGCTGTTCGACGGCGGGGCCACAGCCTTGCGCGAGGCCATCGCCCGCATCGTCACCGACTCACGCCTGCCCGGCGAGCCCAAGGACACCGAGGGCAGCGCGCTGGTGACGATCTACGACGCTTTCGCCGCGCCCGCGCAACGCGCGGCGTTCCGCGATGAACTGCGCGCCGGCCTGGGCTGGGGCGATGCCAAGCGGCGCCTGTTCGACCTGATCGACGCGGAGATCGGCCCGATGCGCGCACGCTATGAGGCCTTGATGGCCCACCCTGAACGCATCGAGCAGACCTTGCAGGAAGGCGCCGCCAAGGCGCGCTCATTCGCCGCGCCGCTGTTGGCACGGTTGCGCGAGGCCGTCGGGCTGCGGCGCTTCCAGCCGCTGGCGGCGGTCGCCAGCGAGACGCCCAAGTCCAGGCCAGCCCTGCCGGTGTTCAAGCAGTACCGCGAGGCCGACGGCCGCTTCTACTTCAAGCTCAACGCGCCCGACGGACGCGCCTTGCTGCAGAGCCAGGGCTTCGACGCCGGCCGCGAGGCCGGCGAGTGGGTCAAGCGATTGAAGGCGGAGGGTGAGTCGGTACTCGCCCACGCGCCGGTGAGCCTGGCGGACGGCGCCACGGTCGCCGAGGCGGCCGAGGCTCTGGCGACCTTGCGTGCGGCGGAAGCCGGCTAGAAGCTGCACTGCACGCGCAGGCTGAACATGCTTCCGTGCCGCCGGCAGACGGTGCCCAGCAGGTAAGCGGCCTGCATCTGCAGGGCCTCGTGTTCGCCCAGGCCGAGGCGGCCAAACCAGGCCGGCCCGGCGCGATGCGATTGCTGCGCGGCAGGCGGGAGACCAATCGCGGCTCCCATTACGACCCGGAGCATGCGCGTATTCCGTTCGCGGAGCCCCTAGAACCGCGCTATCGCCGGCCCCGCCTCGGTGCTAGCTTCGCGCTCGCGCCATCCCGTATCGGGCGGGCACCCCTTCAACACCAAGGAGCAGATCATGCGACTGTTGATCACCATTCTCGGGGCCTCCCTGTTCAGTGCCAGCGCGCTGGCAGGCGGCTACATGGAGAAGAAGCAGGGCGACCTGTCAAACGACGGGCTGGCGCCCACCGCAGTGAAGCTCAAGCCGGGGCCGAACGTCATCGCCGGCAAGTACGGCAGCGCCAACGGCGTGACCGACCGCGACTATTTCACCTTCAAGATCCCTGACGGCCAGACCCTGGACTCCGTCATCCTGGAGCCCGAGACGTTGGTCGGCGCCAACCTGTCGTTCATCGGCGTCCAGACCGGCAAGAAGGTGACCGTGCCGCCGATCGGTGGAACGCCGAACGACCTGCTGGGCTACACCCACTACGGCACGGCGGATGAGGGCACCGACATCCTTCCCGCGATGGGCACTGGCTTCGGCGCCATCGGGTTCACGCCTCCTCTGGGCGCGGGCACCTACACCTTCTGGGTGCAGGAACTGGCGGCCTGCAAGTGTCAGTACCGCTTCACCTTCAACGTGGGGTCGCCCGCGATACGCTGAGGCACACTGCCGGGCGGGAGGTGCGAGGGCATGCCGCAAGAGGGTGTGGTTGAGCAGTGGGACGAAACGCGCGGCTTCGGTTTCGTACGCAGCCAGGGGTCACGGATCTTCTTTCATGTCCGTGACTTCCGTGCAGGAGGTGGCCCGCCACCTCGGCTCGGGATGGAGGTGCGATTCGAGCTGATCCATGTCGGTGGCAAGGGGCCCCGGGCGATGACGGTGACGCCACTGACAGCGGCCGGCGATCGCGTGCCGTCGACGCGACGTGCAGCAATTGGCGCTCGCCATGCTGATCGGCAGGCCCATGGCCGCTCCACCGGCCAACTCGCCATCATCCTGGCCTGGAGTCTGATGGCGGCGTGGGTCGCAGCCATCGGCTGGGGGGTGATCGATCGGCGCCTGCCCGGGTGGGTACCGCCTTACCTGCTGTTGCTGAACATCGCCACGTTCTGGTCGTATTGGCTCGACAAGCACGCGGCGAAAACCCAGCAATGGCGCACGCGCGAGTCTCAACTGCACCTGCTGGCCCTGCTCGGGGGCTGGCCTGCAGCCTGGTGGGCTCAAGAGGTGCTGCGCCACAAATCGATCAAGCCGGCGTTTCGCCAAGCTTATGTCGGCACGGTGGTCGTTCACTGTGCCGTGTTGGCAACCTGGCTCGCGGGCGTGGTTCCCCAGACGGCCTGAGCGCACGGGCACAGGACCCCTACAGCGCCACGGTCTGCCGTACAGCCCGGTCCCAACGCGCCATTGCCTCGGCCGCACGGGCGGGCTCCATGGCAGGATCAAAACGGCGCTCGACCTGCCACTGCGCTGAGAGCTCGTCCAAGCCGGCCCATACGCCGGTAGCCAGGCCCGCCAGGTAGGCGGCCCCCAGCGCGGTGGTCTCGATCACCTGCGGCCGCACCACCGGGATGCCCAGGAGGTCGGCCTGGAACTGCATCAGCAGGTCGTTCACGCAGGCGCCGCCGTCCACCCGCAACTCGCTCACCGGGCTGCCGCCGGCGGCCACTGCGTCTCGGCTCATGGCTTGCAGCAGAGCGGCACTCTGGAAGGCGATGCTCTCCAGCGCTGCCCGAGCAATGTGGGCCACCGTGGTGCCACGGGTGAGGCCGACGATAGCGCCGCGCGCCTCAGGTTGCCAGTACGGTGCGCCCAGGCCGGTGAAGGCCGGCACGAACAAGACGCCACCGGCGTCCGGCACGCTCTCGGCCAGCGACTGCACCTCGCCACTGGCGCGGATGGCCTTCAGGCCGTCGCGAAGCCACTGCACCACCGCGCCACCGATGAACACGCTGCCTTCGAGGGCGAACTCCGGCACCGCCGTCGGCTGCGCGGCGCTGGTGGTCAGCAGGCCGTTGGTGCTGGTCTGAAAACGCTCGCCGGTGTGCATCAGCATGAAGCAGCCCGTGCCGTAGGTGTTCTTGGCCAGCCCGGCCCGAAAGCAGGCCTGGCCGAACAGCGCGCTCTGTTGGTCGCCCGCCATGCCGCCAATCGGGATCGGCGTGCCAAACAAGCGGGCATCGGTCTCGCCAAACAGGTGGCTGCTGGGGTGGACCTGGGGCAGCAGGCTGTCGGGCACGTGCAGCGCGGCCAGCAGGCCGTGGTCCCAGCGGTTGTGGCGGATGTCGAACAGCATCGTGCGCGAGGCGTTGCTCACGTCGGTGGCGTGCACGTGCCCGCCGGTCAGCTTCCACAGGAGCCAACTGTCCACTGTGCCGAAGGCCAGATCACCCTGCGCGGCGGCGATGTGCGCGCCGGGCGCGTGGTCAAGGATCCAGCGGATCTTGGTGCCGGAGAAGTACGCGTCGATCACCAGGCCGGTGGTGTGCTGCACCGTGTCGGCCAGTCCCTGGGCACGCAGATGCGCGCACAGCGGTTCGGCGCGCCGGTCTTGCCAGACGATGGCGTTGTGGATGGGTTGGCCGGTGCGGCGGTTCCAGACCACCGTGGTTTCGCGCTGGTTGGTGATGCCGATGGCCTTGATGTCGCGCGCCGTCAGGCCGGCCTTGGCCAGCGCCTCGCGCGCGGTGGCGAGCTGGCTTTCCCAGATCTCGTTCGGGTCGTGCTCGACCCAGCCGGGCTGCGGGTAGATCTGGTGGAACTCGCGCTGCGCCATCGCGACGATGCGGCCCTGGCCGTCGAAAACGATGCTGCGCGAGCTGGAGGTGCCTTGGTCAAGGGCGAGGATGAAGCTCATGTCGGGAATCCTACGCGCCTGGGTACTCGCATTGCACGCCCGCTTCGGCCAGCAGTGCCGAAAAGGGCTCCGGCGGCGCGGCGTCGGTGAACAGCAGGTCGATCTGGTCGATTCGCGCCAGCTCCACCATCGCCGGCCGGTTGAATTTGCTGTGGTCAGCGGCCAGCCAGACCTCGCGCGAATGCTCGATGATCGCCCGCGAGACCTGCACCTCTCGGTAGTCGAAGTCGCGCAGGGACCCGTCGGCCTCGATGCCGGAGATGCCGATCAGGCCGATGTCGACGCGGAACTGGCGAATGAACTCCACCGCCGCCTCGCCGACGATGCCACGGTCACGGTGGCGCACCACCCCACCGGCGACGATCACTTCGCAATCCGCGTTGTCGGTCAGGATGGACGCCACGTTCAGGTTGTTGGTGATCACCCTCAGGCCCCTGTGGCGCACCAGTTCGCGCGCCACCGCTTCGGTCGTGGTGCCCAGGTTGATCAGCAGTGAGCAACCATCTGGCACGCGCGCCGCCACTGCGCGGGCAATGCGCTTCTTGGACTCGGCATTGAGCGCCTCGCGCTGCCGGTAGGCGATGTTCTCGGTGGTCGAGCTGGGCACCCGCACGCCGCCGTGGAAACGCGCCAGCAGGCCGGCCTCGGCCATCAGCTTCACGTCGCGCCGCACCGTCTGCAGCGTGACGCCAAAGCGTTCGGCCAGCGCCTCCACCGTGGCCACGCCTTCGTCACGCACCGCTTGCAGCAGGTCGGACTGGCGCGGGTTCGGTGTCATGGCCGCATTGTCCCGAAGCCGGCGCATGGGCGCGAATCAGAACAAACCCGAAAACAAACGATGGCAAACCCTCTTGCAAACGAACATCGATCAAGGTAAAACGAAAAAAGAAGAAAGCCAGACGCCACCCGCAGTGTGCGGTTCGCGCGGCATTGATCGAGGAGACTTCGTTGGCTGACCCCGCGCCGCCCCAGGCGCCCACCCCCACTCCGCCCGCCGGCGCCCCGGACTTGCACTGTGATGTGCTGGTCGTCGGCGGCGGCATCAATGGCGCGGGCATTGCCCGCGACCTGGCGGGACGGGGCTGGAAGGTGGTGTTGGCCGAGCAGGACGACCTGGCCTCGCACACCTCGTCTTCGTCGACCAAGCTGATCCACGGCGGCCTGCGCTACCTGGAGTACTACGAGTTCTCGCTGGTGCGCAAGGCGCTGCAGGAGCGCGAAGTGCTGCTGCGCAGCGCGCCGCACATCATGTGGCCGCTGCGTTTCGTGATGCCGCACGACCCCTCGATGCGGCCGGCCTGGTTGATCCGCCTGGGGCTGATCTTCTACGACCATCTGGCCCGCCGCGAGGTGCTGCCGGGCTCGCAGGGCATCGATCTACAGGGCCACCCGGTCGGCGCGCCGCTCAAGCCAGCGTTCACCCGGGGCTTCGTCTACTCGGACGGCTGGGTCGACGATGCGCGCCTGGTGGTGCTGAACGCCATCGACGCACGCACGCACGGCGCGCAGCTGTTCACCCGCACCCGCTGTACCTCGGCTCAGCGCGGCCCGCAGGGTTGGCAGGCCACGCTGCAACCGGCCGAGGGCGCCCCGATCAGCGTCCAGGCGCGCGCCCTGGTGAATGCCGCCGGGCCCTGGGCCGAGGCCTTCCTGCGCGGCACCGCCCGGCCGCAGCGCGGCGAAGCACTGGCGACCAAGAGCCTGCGGCTCGTGAAGGGCTCGCACATCGTTGTGCCGCGCCGTTTCGAGCACGACCACGCCTACATCTTCCAGAACCCCGACAAGCGCATCATCTTCGCGATCCCCTACGAACGCGAGTTCACGCTCATCGGCACGACCGACGTCGAACACCGCGGCGCGATCGGCACTGCGCGCATCGACGAGAGCGAGATCGCCTACCTGTGCGAGCAGGCGAGCCGCTACTTCGAGCGCCGCGTGACGCCGGGCGACGTGGTCTGGACCTATTCGGGCGTGCGCCCGCTGCTCGACGACGAATCCGGCGACCCGTCGGC
>CAYJEC010000121.1:0-8376 GCA_964369025.1 uncultured Ideonella sp.
GGCAAGGCGTCGATGAACTCGATCTCTTTCGGGTACTCGTAGGGTGCGAGCTGGCCACGCACATGCTGCTGCAGGTCACCGATCAGCGCCGAGCTGGCAACGAACCCCGGGGCAAGAACCACATAGGCCTTGACCAGCGCGCCGCGCTCGGCATCGGGCTTGGGCACCACCGCGGCATTGGCCACCGCCGGATGCTTCACGAGGCAGTTCTCCACCTCGCTGGGCCCGATGCGGTAGCCGGCCGCCTTGAAGACATCGTCGCTGCGCCCCTGGTACCAAAGGTAGCCGGCATCGTCCATGATCGCCGTGTCGCCTGTTCGGCACCAGCTGTCGTCGATGGGCCCGGTGAACTTGGCACGTGTGGCGTCCTCGCGCTTCCAGTAGCCGAGGAAGAACACCGGATCAGGGTGGCCGTGGATGTCGCGCCGGTGCACCGCCACATCGCCCGGCGTGCCACGCGGGCACTCGCTGCCATCGTCGGCAATCACCGCCACACGGTGGCCGGGATAGGCCCGCCCCATGCTGCCGGGGCGTGCGGGCCAGCCCGGCGCGGGGTGGCCGTCGGTGCCCACGCTCTGGCTGCAGTTGCCGACGATGTAGTTGATCTCGGTCTGGCCGAACATTTCGTTGACGACCAGGCCCAACTCGTCGCGGCACCAGCCGAACACCGCATCTCCCACCGCCTCGCCGGCGCTCATCACCGCCCTCAATTTCAGGCGGTAGCGCTCGCGTGGGTGTGGCACCGCCTTCATCATGGCCTTGAGTGCGGTCGGGAAGAGGAAGCTGTGCGTCACGCGGTGTCCTTGCATCAGCTCGAACGCGCGCTCGGGGCTGAAGCGGCCCTGGAAGGCGACGATGGGCATGCCGAGGTACAGCGAGGGCAGCAGGGCGTCCATCAGGCCGCCCGTCCAGGCCCAATCCGCGGGGCTCCAGAACACCGCATCAGCCGGCACGCCGCCCGGGCCCAGGGCCTTCCTCGGCGGGCGGCCCGAGCCGCTGCGCAGGAGGTTCTGGCTGCAGACGAAGCCCGTCAGGTTGCCGATCAGTGCGCGGTGCGGGATCAGGGCGCCCTTGGGCGGGCCGGTGGTGCCGCTGGTGTAGATCAAGACGGCCGGGTCGTCGGCCTTCGTGCGGCGCGCGGTGAACGTGGCGGCCTCGCGACCGAGCGCGGCAGCCCAGTCGATGTCGCCCTGCCCGGCCGCCTGCCCCACGGCGACGACCGTGGCCAAGCCCGGGCACTCGCCGCGCACAGCCAGCAGGCTGGCGCAGGCCGACTCGTCGACGATGGCCACCCGCGCCTCGCTGTCGTTCAGCCGATAGGCCAGGGCGTCCGGGCCGAACAGCATGGACAGCGGCATGGCCACCGCGCCAAGCTGAAAGATGGCGATGTTCGCCACCGCCGTCTCCACCCGCTGCGGCATCACCACCGCCACCCGGTCCCCCGGCTTCACCCCCAGCCGGTGCAGCGCATGAGACAGGCGGTTCGCCGCAGCCTGCAACTCGCCGTAGCGGTGCATCGTGACGCTGCCCTCCTCGCGCTCGGCGCGAATGGCCACCCGCCGGGGATGCTCGCGCGCCCATCGTCCACAACAAGCCTCGGCAATGTTGAAATGCGCGGGCACTCTCCAGCGAAACTGACCATGCCATCGAGCGTGGTCGTCAACGGGGTCGGTCCGGTTGTCGTTCATCACGCTAGCCTACGTCCTCTCCGCCCGGCTGGCCCACCGGGCTGACCCGACCCTGCTCCCTTTTGCGTCCAACCTCGGTTTGCCATGCCCCGACCTTTTTCAGTTTCTTGGTCCCTCCTGCTCCTGCCGCTGGCCCTGCCGGCCCAGGCCCAGACCCTTCGCGACCCGACCTGGGATCAACTGCTCGAACAGGAGCGGCACGCCGAACTCGACACCCAGGCCCGCGAGCGGCTGAAGGCGCAAGCCGCAGATCCTCAGGCCACGTTGGCAGTGGCCATGGTGGCGATGGCGCAAGGGCCCGCCAGCCGGGCCGAAACGGTGCTGCCGCTGGCCGAGGCCTGCCTGGCCGCCCAGCCGCAGGCAGCGGAGTGCCACTATGCAAAGGGCGCGTTGATGGGTGTGCAGGCGCTCACCGGCGGCATGTTCAAGGCGATGCGCCTGGCGTCGGGCATCCGCGAGTCGTTCGAGAAGGCGGTGGCACTACAACCCGACAGCTTCAACCACCGCGCGGCCCTGATGCAGTTCTATCTGGCCGCCCCCTCCATCGCCGGCGGCGGCGTCGACAAGGCGCGGGACCTGGCGAGCGCCGCCGAGGCCCGCCAGCCCGAGCAGGCCAAGTGCCTGCGAGCCTTGCTGGCCGTGCAAGCCGAGAAGTGGGACGAAGCCGAGGCCCTGCTGTGGTCCGTCCAGCCGGGCAATGACACTGCCTTGCGCAGCATGGTGTATTCGGGCCTTGGGCAGATCGCCATCCAGCACCTCAACGAGAAGAAGCCGCAGAAGGCCCAACCGCTCCTTGATCGCCTGCTGAAGGCCGAGCCTGGCCGAGCCCTGGCCACCTACGCGCTCGGCCGATTGAAGGCCGAGACCGGCGCCCTGCCGGACGCTCTGCGCCACTACACCCAGGCTCGCAGCCTGCGCGGGCACAGCCAGTTGCCGCTGGACTACCGCGAGGCGCTGGTCTGGCTGCTGCTGGGCGACACCGCCAAGGCCAAGCCGCTGCTGCAACGCTTCGTCGACGCGGGGCGCGGCGGCGCGAAGAACCTTGACGATGCGAAAGACAAGCTGGCCAAGCTCAGCTAGAAAACTGCCGTAGCGCCTCGCCGGTGACCCGGCACAGCCGCCACTCTGGCAACAGCGTCGCGCCCATCTTTTCGTACAGGCGGATGGCGTTCTCGTTCCAGTCCAGCACGCACCATTCGAAGCGGCCGTAGCCACGCTCGTTGGCGATGTCGGCAAGGTGTGTCAACAGGGCCTTGCCGATGCCGGCGCCGCGTTGGGCCGGCTTCACATAGAGATCCTCCAGGTACAGGCCGGGCTTGCCGAGAAACGTGGAGAAGTTGGTGAAGGCCAGCGCGAAGGCGACAACCTCGGCACCGGCCTGTGCCACCCAGCACTCGGCCACTGGCCGCGGGCCGAACAGATGCGGCGCCAGCATCTCCGGTGTCGCCTGCATCAGGTGCTCCAGATGCTCGAACTCGGCCAGCTCGCGGATCAGGCCGACGATGGCCACGGTGTCGTGCGGCTCGGCGGCGCGCAGGGTGAAAGGAGCGCTCATGCGTGGGATTCTGTCACCCGGGCGGCAGCGGGCCGGCATCGCCCGCCGTACAGTGGGCAGATGAGCGTTGCCAACTACTCACCTCGCCGCCCAGGCACTGACCGCTTCGTGCCGGTGCGCGGGCTGGATTACCACGTCATCACCTGGGGCGATCCCGCACAGGCCGCACCCGACAAGCCGCCCCTGTTCATGGTGCACGGCTGGATGGATGTGGCAGCGTCCTTCCAGTTTGTGGTGGACGCCCTGGCCGCGCTGGAGGGCGACAACCGCTACATCATCGCCGCCGACTGGCGCGGGTTCGGCCTGACCCGTGTTCCGGCCACCGACAGCTACTGGTTTGCCGACTACGTGGGCGACCTTGACGCCCTGCTGCACCACGCCGACCTTGGCCTGGACAGCGACATACCGCTGGATCTCCTGGGCCACAGCATGGGCGGCAACGTGGTGATGAGCTATGCAGGCGTGCGACCGGAGCGAATCCGCAGGCTGGTCAACCTCGAGGGCTTCGGCCTCCCGGAAACCAAACCCCACCAAGCCCCCAAGCGCCTGCGTCAGTGGCTGGACGAACTGCGCACCCAGGTATCGCTGCGCAGCTATGCCACCGTCGACGAGGTGGCCCAGCGCCTGCTGACGAACAACCCGCGGCTGGACCCGGCCCATGCGCTCTGGTTGGCACAGCACTGGGCCGAGCAGCGCGCCGACGGCCGCTGGCACATCCTCGGCGACCCTGCCCACAAGCGCGCCAACCCGGTGCTCTACCGCAAGGACGAAATCGTCGAGGGCTGGAAGCTGATCACCGCGCCGGTGCTGTGGGTCGAGGGCAACGAGACCGATGTCAGCAAGTGGTGGGGCAACCGCTACCCACGGGCCGATTTCGACGCCCGGCTCGCGGTGGTGCCCCAGGTCGAGCGCGTGCTGCTGACCGAATGCGGCCACATGCTGCACCACGACCAGCCCGAGCGGCTGGCCGCCGCGCTCAAAGGCTTTCTCTAGGCCCTGTTGATGCCGCGGGCACCTGGCGCGGGTAGCGCAGACCGTCGACCAGGGACTGCACCGTTGCCGGTGGCCTGGGCGTGAGCAGGCTCACCACCACGATCACCAACAACCCGACCGGCACGCCGAACACGCCGGACGAGATGGGCTGGATGCCCCACCACAGTGTCGGCGGGCCCGACGCGTGGAACAGATCGCGCAGCCAGGGGTGTGTGCTGGCCATGTAATAGATGCTGACACCCAGCCCGGCCAGCATGCCGGCGCTGGCGCCCCAGCGGTTGGCGCGTTTCCAGAAGATGCCCAGCACCAGCGCCGGGAAAAAGGCCGATGCGGCGATCGAAAACGCCGCCGTGACCAGGAACAGGATGTCGGCCGGCTTTCGCGCTGCCACGAAGGCCGCCGCCAGCGCCACCACCAGCAGCAGCACCTTGGAAATCAACACCCGCCGAGCGGTGGAGGCGTTGGGGTCGATCAGTTTGTAATAAAAGTCGTGAGAGAGCGCATTGGCGATGGTCAGCAGCAAGCCGTCCGCGGTGGACAACGCGGCAGCCAGGCCACCCGAGGCCACCAACCCGGAAATCACGTACGGCAGGCCGGCGATCTCCGGCGTGGCCAGCACGATGATGTCGCCGCCGATCTTCATCTCGCCGAGTTGCAAGAGCCCGTCGTGGTTGATGTCGATCACCGACATCAGCGACGGATCGACCTTGGCCCAGTTGGCGATCCAGGCCGGCAACTGGTCGAACGGCGTGCCGACCAGCGACGTGAAGACCTCGAACTTCACCAGCACGGCCAATGCCGGCGCGGTGACGTACAGCACGGTGATGAACAACAACGACCAGGCCACCGACTCGCGTGCCTCGCGCACCGAGGGCGTGGTGTAGTAACGCATCAGGATGTGCGGAAGCGCCGCCGTGCCGACCATGAGGCAGAAGACCAGGGCCAGGAAGTTGCGCCGCGAGTCCTCGTAGGCGCGCTGCGAAGCCGGGTCGCCCTGCGGGTCGCCGGCGAAGGGCCTGGCATGGTCGGGCATGCCGCCCAACGGACGCGCCCGCTCCTCCAGATCACGCCGCTCACGGGCCCAGGCCTCAGCCGTCAGGTTGGGGTCACGCGAGAGCAGGGTCAACGATCGCTCAGCCGCCTGGATCTGCCGCTGCGGCGCGTTGCCGGCCTTCAACGCAGCGATGCGTGCCTCCACGGCAGCGCGCTCGGCGGCCAAGGCCTTGGGCACGTCGGCCAGCTTGGCACCCAGTTCGTTGGCCCGCTGGCGGAACGCGGCGATGACCTCCTGCTCTTTCGGGTCGGCCTTCAGGCGCTTCTCGGCCTCGGTGACCTTCTGCAACTGGTAGCCGTAGACGGCCTGGGGAACCGGCACACCGGTCTGCTTGACGCTCAGCCAGACCACCGGCACCAGGTAGGCGATGACCAGCACGATGTACTGGGCCACCTGGGTCCAGGTGACTGCCCGCATTCCGCCGAGAAACGAGCAGACCAGGATGCCGCCCAGGCCCAGAAAGACGCCAATCTCGAACGACGCAATGCCGGTCAACCGGGTGGTGATCAGGCCGACGCCGTAGATCTGCGCGACCACGTAGATGAATGAGCACAGCACCGCAGCGGCCACACCGATCTGTCGCGCCAGGTTGCCCTCGTAGCGTGCGCCGAGGAAATCGGGGATGGTGAAGTGGCCGAACTTTCGCAGGTAGGGCGCCAGGAGGAGAGCCACCAGGCAATAGCCGCCGGTCCAGCCGATCACGAAAGCCAGGCCGTCGTAGCCGGAAAGGTACAGCGTGCCGGCCATGCCCAGGAAGGAAGCGGCGCTCATCCAGTCGGCGCCGGTGGCCATGCCGTTGTAGAGCGCCGGCACGCGGCGGCCAGCCACGTAGTACTCGGTGGCGTCGGTGGTGCGGCTGACGATGCCGATGACGGCATAGACCACCACCGGCGCGGCGAGGAACACGAAGCCGATCCACTTCTTCTGCAGGCCCATCTGCTCCAGCAGGGCCACGGTGGCGACGAACCCGATGAAACACAGGGTATAGACCAGGTACACGGCGTGCAGCCGCCGGCGGAAGGCCATGCTGGCAATGCGCGAGGCCTGCGGCGGGTGGGGCGTGACGGGCGTCAACTCAATCCACCTCGTCCAGATCGTGCGCTTCGTCCAGGCGGCGCATCACCCAGGCAAAGCCCGCCACCAGGGCCAGGTAGACCAGCAAGGCGCCCTGTGCCGCCACCCAGAAGCTGAATGGCCAGCCAAAGAACTCGAAGTCCATGGCCCGGGCGTTGTAGGCCACCACGAAGGTGACGCCGAACCAGACCAGCAACAGCCCTTGGGTCCAGCGCAGTGTGGCGCGCCAATGGGCCTGCCTTGCGTTGAGGCGGCTTGGGTCGGGTTCAACCATGCGGGGCCGCCTCCAGCCCGGTCTCGCGCACCAGTTGCGCCGCCACGCGCGGCTCGAAGCCGCGCAGGTGGGCGATCAACCGCCGAGCTTCGTCGGCCTCGCCACGCTCTGCCCGAAGGCGGGCCAGCTGATACCAGGCGCTGGGGCTCATCGGTTGCAGGCGGGTGCACTGCTCCAGCGCGCCCGCCGCCGCCTCCAGCCGGCCGGCCCGCAGGTGCACCAGGCCCAGGCCATACCAGGCGCGGTCCAGCCGGGGGTCGTCGCCCGTGGCCCGCTCGAAGGCGAGGCGCGCCTCGCCTTCGCGGCCCTCGGCCTCCAGCAAGTAGCCAAGGTTGAACCAGGCAACGGCACGGCGGCACGGAGTGGCCTGCTCAAGCACGAGAGTCAGCTGACGTAACAGTTCGATGGCCTCGGCGCGACGGCCCGCCTGTGCCAGCAGGTAGGCGTGTGTCGCCAGCGCCCAGGGATGGCCGGGCACTCGAGCGCGTAGACGCTCGACCCGGCGTAACGCCTCGTCGCTTCGGCCGGCGGCCAGGCACAGCCAGATCTGCACCACGGACCACCCCGAGGTCACGTGGCTCATCGACATGCCATCACCCCCACCACGAGGCAGATCTGAATCTTGGTCACCGTGGCCAGCAGCCAGGCCAGCATCAGGCAGGCGAAGGCCAGGCGCTCGACATGGCGTGCGCTGGGTTCCTGCCCCACCACCACCGCGGCCAGGCGGGCCACGCACCAGCGCGCGGGCCGGGTGACGATGGACAGCATCTGGTAGAAGGGATTGCGCTCTCGTTGTGGGCCTGCCAGCCAACCCAGCACCCATTGGCCGAGCAGCGCCATCAGCGCGATCTCGGCGAGCAACTTGACGGTCGTGGCGAGCCAGAGCATGGGGCGGCGGTGTACCGGTTGACCGTTGATCGGTGGGCCTGCAGCGATGCCGATTGTGACGGCTGCGCCGGGCCGACGCGGCCCCTGCGAACCCCAAGATGCGGCCTCGTGGAAACCCTGAATCGGGCGGGCCTGTGACACCTGCCCACGCCTTGCTGAGCGCCGGCATGAGAAAATCGCAGGTTTGACACGATTGGGAGCCGCCACATGGACATCGAACGCATCAACACCATTGGCACCACCCTGGCCGACCTGACGCAGCGCACCCTCGATCTACGGGGGTATCTTTGACTACGATCGCAAATCCCTGCGGTTGAACGAAGTCAACGCCACGCTGGAGAACCCCGAGGTCTGGAACGACCCCAAGCGGGCCCAGGAGTTGGGGCGCGAGAAGAAGGCGCTGGACGAAGTCGTCCAGACGATCGACCACTTGACCAGCAACCTCTCGGACAACACCGAGTTGTTCGAGATGTCCAAGGCCGACGACGACGTCGACGGCATGATCGCCATCGAGGGCCTGACCGCGACCCTGGGCGAGATCGTCGAGGGTCTCGAGTTCCGCCGGATGTTCAGCAACCCGGCCGACCCGAGCAACTGCTTCATCGACATCCAGGCTGGCGCCGGTGGCACCGAGGCCTGCGACTGGGCCGGCATGCTGCTGCGCCAGTACCTCAAGTACTGCGAGCGCAAGGGCTTCAAGGCCACGATGGAAGACGAGACGCCAGGTGAAATCGCCGGCATCAAGAGCGCCACCATCAAGGTCGAGGGCGAGTACGCGTTCGGCCACCTGCGCACCGAAACCGGCGTGCACCGCCTGGTACGCAAGAGCCCGTTCGACTCGGCTGGCGGG
>CAYJEC010000122.1:0-8366 GCA_964369025.1 uncultured Ideonella sp.
TGCCGCCGCCTGCGCCGCCTTCGGGGCCCATGTCGATCAGCCAGTCGGCGGTCTTGATCACGTCCAGGTTGTGCTCGATCACCACGATGGTGTTGCCGGCGTCGCGCAGCTGGTGCAGCACCTTGAGCAGCAGCCCGATGTCGTGGAAGTGCAGGCCGGTGGTCGGCTCGTCCAGGATGTACAGCGTGCGGCCGGTGTCGCGCTTGCTGAGCTCGAGCGCCAGCTTCACGCGCTGCGCTTCGCCGCCGGACAGCGTGGTCGCACTCTGGCCCAGCGTGATGTAGCCCAGGCCCACGTCCAGCAGGGTCTGCAGCTTTCGAGCGATGGTCGGCACGGCACTGAAGAAGGGGTGCGCATCCTCGACGGTCATCTCCAGCACCTGGGCAATGTTTCGGCTCTTGTAGAGCACCTCCAGGGTCTCGCGGTTGTAGCGTTTTCCGTGGCAGATGTCGCAGGGCACGTAGACATCAGGCAGGAAGTGCATTTCGACCTTCAGCACGCCGTCGCCCTGGCAAGCCTCGCATCGGCCGCCGGAGACATTGAAGCTGAAGCGGCCGGCGCCGTAACCACGCTCGCGCGCCGCCGGAACCTCGGCAAAGAGTTCGCGTATCGGCGTGAACAGCCCGGTGTAGGTGGCCGGGTTGGAGCGCGGGGTGCGGCCGATCGGGCTCTGGTCGACGTTGATCACCTTGTCGAAGGCGTCCAGTCCCTCGATCTCATCGTGCGGTGCGGCTTCGGCGTGGCTGTTGTAGAGCTTGCGGGCCACCGCCGCGTACAACGTGTCGTTCACGAGTGTGCTCTTGCCCGAGCCCGAGACGCCGGTCACGCAGGTGAACAGGCCAATCGGGATCTCCACGGTCACGCCGCGCAGGTTGTTGCCGCGCGCGTTGACGATCTTCAGTGCCGGCGTAGCCTCGCTGGTGGCCGGTGGCGGTCGGCGCGGCGGCACGGCAATTCGCAACACACGGCCCAGGTACTGCCCGGTCAGCGACTCGGCACAGGCGGCCACCTCGTCGGGCGTGCCCGCAGCGATGACGCAGCCGCCATGCACGCCTGCTCCGGGGCCCATGTCCACACAATAGTCGGCGCAGCGGATCATGTCCTCGTCGTGCTCGACCACCAGCACGCTGTTGCCCAGGTCGCGAAGGTGCTTCAAGGTGCCGATCAGGCGCTCGTTGTCGCGCTGGTGCAGGCCGATGCTGGGTTCGTCCAACACATACATCACCCCCGTCAGGCCCGAGCCGATCTGGCTGGCCAGACGGATGCGCTGGGCTTCGCCGCCTGACAGCGAATCGGCACTGCGGTCCAGGCTCAGGTAGTTCAGCCCCACGTCGTTCAGGAACTTCAGTCGAGAGCGGATCTCGCGCACCACCTTGTCGGCAATCTCGGCCTTGGCCCCGACCAGCGCCAGGCTGCCGAACCACGCGAGCGCGTCCGCCAGCGTCAGGTGCTCGGCCTCGTAAATGGGCTTGCCGCGCTCCGCCGGGGTGCCAGGCAAGTAGACATGGCGCGCCTCGCGCTTCAGCCGCGTGCCGCCGCAATGCAGGCAGGGTTTGGCGCTCTGATAGCGAACCAGGTCCTCGCGCACCGCCACCGAATCGGTCTCACGGAAGCGACGTTCGAAGTTGGGCAGGATGCCCTCGAACGGGTGCGAGCGCTTGACCACCCGCGTCTTGCCGCCCTTGCCCTCGGCTTCGTAGAGAAACTCGATGTCGACCTCGCCAGAGCCATGCAGCAGCACGTGGCGGGCGTCGGGCGGCAGGTCCTCGAAGGCATGGTCGATGTCGAAACCATAGTGGCGCGCCACGCTCTCAAGCATCGAGAAGGTGTAGGCGTTGCGGCGGTCCCAGCCTTTGACAGCCCCTGCCGCCATCGACAGCGACGGGAACGCCACCACCCGCTCGGGGTCGAACACCGTCTGCACGCCCAGGCCGTCGCAATGCGGGCAGGCACCGACCGGGGAGTTGAACGAGAACAGGCGCGGCTCCAGTTCCGGCAGCGAGTAGCTGCACACCGGGCAGGCAAACTTGGCCGAGAACAGGTGCTCGGCACCGTTGTCCATTTCGAGCGCAATGGCGCGGCCGTCGGCGCTGCGCAACGCCGCTTCGAAGCTCTCGGCCAGGCGCTGCTTCATGTCGGCACGTGTCTTCAGCCTGTCGATCACCACGTCGATGTCGTGCTTCTCGGTCTTCTTGAGTTTGGGCACGTCGGCAGCGTCCACCACATGGCCGTCGACACGGAACCGCACATAGCCCTGGGCCTGCATGTCGGCGAAGAGCTCGGCGAACTCGCCCTTGCGGTCGCGCACCACCGGGGCCAGCACCATCAGCTTGGTGTCCTCCGGCAGGGCCAGTGCGGCGTCGACCATCTGGGCCACGCTCTGGGCCTGCAGCGGTTGGCCGTGGTCCGGGCAGTAGGGTGTGCCGGCGCGCGCGTAGAGCAGGCGCAGGTAGTCGTGGATCTCGGTCACCGTGCCCACGGTCGAACGCGGGTTGTGCGATGTGGCCTTTTGCTCGATGCTGATCGCCGGCGACAGGCCCTCGATCACGTCCACGTCCGGCTTGTCCATCAGCTGCAGGAACTGCCGCGCATAGGCTGAGAGGCTCTCGACGTAGCGCCGCTGGCCTTCGGCATACAAGGTGTCGAAGGCCAGGCTGGATTTACCCGATCCCGACAGCCCGGTGATGACCACCAGGGCGTGCTTGGGGATGTCCAGGTCGATGTTCTTCAGGTTGTGGGTTCGGGCACCGCGGACGCGTATGGCCGCCGCAAGGTCGTTCCGGGCGGCTGGCTGCAAAGAGGGATCGTTGGGCATGGCTTGGGGCGAGGGCAACCGGCCATGATAGCGAGGCGGAGCGTCTCGGAGAGCCCAGCGGGGTGCCGGGGCCTCTCTGCCCGCGCCAGGCAAGAATTTTTACGAACTCGACATTTCGCTGTCATCCGGCATGCAAAGCGCCGCGTTGTGCCCATGCCGCCGCCTGTTGGAGAGCGCCGGCTCCCACCAGAATGATCATGCAGAAGTCAGCACTCACAAACCGCCAGCCCCACGCCAATGAGGCCAAGCGGGTGTTGCCGCCGCCAGAAAAGGGCCAGAAGTACGAGCCGTTCTGGACGGCCGCCTTTGGCAGTGACCGGCACAGCCTGGCACGCCAGCAGAAGTCGGACCAGAAGCGCTAAGTGGCCCGGAGGGCGGCTCAGCGAGGCGGCGGGTACACCTCTTTCGTGCCAGCCAGCCGGCAGCGTTTCAGGTGGTTGGCCTGCACGGCCTCCTTGCAGACCGCATAGCTTTCCCGGTTCTGGCAATCGCGCTCATCCGGGTGGCCGGGCCGCGGTGGGCAGCCGGCCTCGGTCAGCCGCTGTGCCCAGTCGGACCGCAGCCGGCTGGAGGGCGTGCCATCCGCCTGCGCCTTGGCCGCCAGCAGGCTGGCCAACCCCAAGACACCCCACAGCGCCCAGCGGCCCCGGCAGGGCAGATTCACATTCTTCACTCGGCGCACTCCTCGATCACCCGCAGTATGGCGCGGCCGTAGGCTTCCAGTTTCTTGGCGCCGACGCCGCTGATGCCCCCCAGCGCACTGAGGCTGTCTGGCGCCTCGGCAGCCATCTGGGAGAGTGTGGCGTCGTTGAAGACGATGTAGGCCGGAAGGTTGTGCTCGCGCGCCACCTCGCTGCGCCAGGCCTTCAGCGCGCTGAAGCGAGCCTGGCCGGAGGCGTCCAGCGTGGCGGCCGCCCGGGGGACCTTCAGTGACCCCGAGCCGGGCTTGGACCGTGTCCCGCGTGCCCGGGGCGACGGCTCGCGCGGCTCGCGCAACTCGATTGCCACCTCACCACGCAACACGGCCCGCGCGCTGTCCGTCAATGCCAGGGTGTTGTACTCGCCTTCGCTGGCCAGGTGGCCTTGAGCGATCAGCTGGCGAATCACCCCGCGCCACTGTGCCTCACTGAGGTCGGCGCCGATGCCGAACGTGCTGAGTTGCTCGTGGCCTCGCTCTTTCGTCTTGTCGGTGGATTTGCCACGCAGGACGTCGATCAGGTGGCCGGCGCCGTAACCGATGCCAGAGTGCTGGCGGAAGCGGTAGACGCAGCTGAGGGCCTTGCGTGCCGACTCGGTGGCGTCCCAGCGGACCGGGGGGTGCAAGCAGTTGTCGCAGTTGCCACACGGCGGGCTTGGCTCGCCGAAATAGCCCAGGAGGCGCTGGCGACGGCACTCGAGGCTCTCGCACAGGGCCAGCAACGCATCGAGCTTGCCGACCTGCAGGCGCTTGAAGTCCTCTCCGGCGGTGCTCTCGTCGATCATCCGCCGCTGATTCACCACGTCGGCCAGCCCGTAGGTCATCCAGGCGTCGGCCGGCTCACCGTCGCGGCCGGCGCGGCCGGTCTCCTGGTAGTAGCCCTCGATGTTCTTGGGCAGATCCAGGTGGGCGACGAACCGCACGTCGGGCTTGTCGATGCCCATGCCAAAGGCCACGGTGGCGACCATCACGATGCCGTCCTCGCGCAGGAAGCGGTCCTGGTGGCGGCGGCGCATGTCCGCATCCAGCCCGGCGTGGTAGGGCAGCGCAGTCCACCCCTCGGCGCTCAGCCACTCGGCGGTCTCGTCCACTTTGCGCCGGCTCTGGCAGTAGACGATACCGGCGTCACCCTCGTGCTCGTCGCGCAGGAACCGCAGCAACTGGGTGCGTGCGTTGTCTTTCTCGACAATGGTGTAGCGGATGTTGGGCCGGTCGAAGCTGCTGACGAAGGCGCGCGCCTGGGTGAGCTCCAGGCGGTCGAGGATGTCGGCCCGGGTGTGCTCGTCAGCGGTCGCGGTGAGCGCCAGGCGTGGCACGCCGGCGTAGCGCTCGGCGAGCACGCCGAGTTGCAGGTACTCCTCGCGGAAATCGTGCCCCCACTGGCTGACGCAGTGCGCCTCGTCGATGGCGAACAGGCTCAGCTGCCCCCGCTCGTGCAGCGAATCGAGCATCGCGAGAAAGCGCGGGTGCGTGATGCGCTCGGGTGCGGCGTAGAGCATCACCAGCCGGCCGGACAGCAGTTCTCGCTCCACCGACTGGGCCCCTGCGGAATCCAGCGTGGAATTGAGAAATGCCGCGTGGACCCCGGCTTCCTCCAGCGCGCCCACCTGGTCGTGCATCAGCGCGATCAGCGGGCTGACCACCACCGTCACGCCGAGCCCGGCCCGATGACGGGCAATCGCTGGCACCTGGTAGCACAGGCTCTTTCCGCCGCCGGTGGGCATCAGCACCAGGGCGTCTCCACCGCCCACCACGTGCTCGACGATGGCCTGCTGGTGACCGCGAAAGGCGGTGTAGCCAAAGACCTCGTGCAGCACCTCGGCAGGTTGGGTGGAGACGGGGTCGGTCACGTTTGGAATCGGCAGCATCGGGCGCGATGGTAGCCGGCCGTTGCGTTGATCAGGGCTCAGGTGTAGGGTGGCGCACTGCAGGTCTGACCAGCCCGTACCGCTTGTATACCCCATAAGGTATGTGATACGATACCCACATGGGTATCAGACAATCGTTTCTCTCCGCAGCCGTGGCGGGCCTGATGGCCACGAACTCCCTCGTGGCCCTGGCCGCCGGACCGGTCGTGCCGACCGTGGCGGCCCTGCCCGCCGCAGAACGCGGCACGTTCGAGCTGGAGGCCAGCGTCCAGGCCCTGCGCCAGGCCACCGTGGCGGCGCAAACTGGCGGCAACCTGCTGGCATTGAATGTCAAGGCGGGGGACCGCGTCAAAGCCGGCCAGGTGCTGGCCCGCATCGACGACCGCGAGGCTGCGGCAGGCCTGTCGTCCGCCGAAGGCGGTGTCGCCCAGGCCGAGGCCCAGTTGCGTAACGCCAAGGTGTCGCTAGAGCGCACCCGCGAGTTGCGTGCCCAGGGCTTTGTCAGCCAGGCCGCGCTGGACACCGCCGAAACCCAATGGCGCGCATCACAGGCGGGCCTGCAGCAGGCACAGGGTGCCCGCGGCCAGGCGGTGGTGATGCGGGGCAACGCCACCCTCACGGCGCCCTTCGACGGCATCGTGCTGGCCACCCACCTGGAGGCCGGAGACCTGGCCACGCCAGGCCGGCCGGTCTTGACGCTGTACGCGCCTGGCGCACTGCGCGCCGTGGCCCAGGTGCCGTCATCGCGCGTTGCCCAGGCACGCGCCTCGCGCAACACCCAGGTCGCGCTGCCAGGCAGCCCGGCACGCTGGATCAACCCGGTCCGCCAAGTTGAGTTGCCCACCACTGATCCAGTGTCACAGACCATCGAATGGCGGATGGATCTGCCACCCGACGTCACAGGCCTCGCACCCGGCCAGAGCCTGCGGGTTCGGTTCGATGGCGCCGCCGCGGCCCCGGCCGCTGCGCCGTCGAACGCCTTGGCCATCCCGCCGTCGGCGGTGCTGACCCGTGGCGAGTTGACCGCCGTTTTCGTGGCCCAGGGCGACCGCTTCGTGCTGCGGGCCGTGCGCCTGGGGGCTGGCGGTGACCGCGTGCTGGCCGGCCTGCAAGCCGGCGAGCGCATCGCGGTGGACGCGGTGCGCGCCGGCCTCGCTGACGCCAAGCCCGCACCGGCGGGCAAGTGAAGGGCGACCCGATGAGTTCCCCCGCCGCTCCCTTGGGCATCTCCGGCCGCCTGGCCCGCGCCTTCCAGGACAACGCGCTGACCCCGTTGCTGGCCCTGGTGGCGTTGTTGCTCGGGCTGTTCGCCGTGCTTGTCACGCCGCGCGAGGAGGAGCCACAGATCAACGTGACGATGGCCAACGTGCTGATCCCGTTCCCGGGTGCCAGCAGCGCCGACGTGCAGAACCTGGTGGCCCGGCCGGCCGAGCAGGTGCTGGGCCAGATCGCCGGCATCGAGCACACCTACTCGGTGGCCCGCCCCGGCCTGGCCGTGCTGACGGTGCAATTCAAGGTGGGCGTTCCTCGCACCGAGGCCCTGGTGCGCCTGTACGACGTCCTGAACGCCAACCAAGATTGGCTGCCGCGTGACCTGGGCACGCTCGCCCCTATCGTCAAGCCCAAGGGCATCGACGACGTGCCGGTGCTGGCCATCACGCTGTATGCCCGAGATGCGCGCGCGGCAGCCGACCTCGAACGCGTCTCCTCGGCGCTGGAGGTTGAGCTGAAGCGCGTGCCTGGAAGCCGCGAGGTCAAGACCATCGGCGGCCCGGGTCGTGTGGTCCGCGTGGCACTGGACCCGTCCCGCCTGCGCGAGCGCGGTGTGGATCTGTTGCGCCTGAAGCAGACCGTGTCTGCCGCGAATTTCGCGCAACCCGCAGGCTCGGTCCTGCAGCCGCAGGGTGGCCAGATGCTGGCGGTGGAGACAGGCGAGTTCCTGCGTTCGGCGCAGGACGTGGGCGACCTGGTGGTTGGCGTGCAGGCCGGCAAGCCGGTCTACCTGCGCGAGGTGGCCGAGGTCAGCGATGGCGCGGCCCAGGCCGAGCGCCATGTCTGGTTCACCCCTGGCGCCGCCGAATCCGGCGCCAGTGCGCCGGCCGGCACGGTCTACCCGGCACTCACCGTCTCGCTGACCAAGAAGCCCGGCGAGAACGCGGTCGACGTTGCTGCCGCGGCACGTGCCCGCCTGGCCGAACTGCGCAACACCGTGATCCCTGATGGCATCGAGGCCCAGGTCACCCGCGACTATGGCGAAACAGCGGCCGAGAAGGCCAACAAGCTGATCCAGAAACTGGCCTTCGCCACCGCCTCGGTGATCGGCCTGGTCGGGCTGGCCCTGGGCCGGCGCGAGGCGGTGATCGTCGGCGCCGCGGTGATCCTGACCCTCACCGCCACGCTGTTCGCCAGCTGGGCCTGGGGCTTCACGCTGAACCGCGTCTCGCTGTTCGCGCTGATCTTCTCGATCGGCATCCTGGTCGACGATGCCATCGTGGTGGTGGAGAACATCCACCGGCACCAGCAACTCGACCCGAACAAGAGCCTGCGCGAGATCATTCCGGCGGCGGTGGACGAGGTCGGCGGCCCGACCATCCTGGCCACGCTGACCGTCATCGCGGCCCTGCTGCCGATGGCCTTCGTGTCTGGGTTGATGGGCCCATACATGAGCCCGATCCCGATCAACTCCAGCCTGGGCATGGCCTTGTCGCTGGCGATCGCCTTCACCGTCACGCCGTGGCTGGCGCTCAAGCTGATGAAGCCGCACGGTGATGCCGAGCACGCCGGCCCCGCCACGCCCAGCGGCCTGTCGGCCCGCCTGCCTGCACTCTTCACCCGCATCCTGTCGCCGTTGCTGGCCAGTTCGCGCAAGCGCTGGATGCTGCTGGCCGGCATCCTGGCGGCATTGGCGCTCTCCGTGGGCCTGACGATGGTGCAGTGGGTGGTGCGGAAGATGCTGCCCTTCGACAACAAGTCGGAGTTCCAGGTG
>CAYJEC010000123.1:0-8339 GCA_964369025.1 uncultured Ideonella sp.
AGAGCGGCTGCTGCTTCTTGTCGATCAGCGGGGCGATCGCGCCGGCCATCTCCGGGAGCAGGGCCACCTCGACGAAGATCAGCGGCTCCTCTGGCAACTGCGGGTGGAAGAAGGCAAAGCAGCGGCGGTCGGGCAGCAGCCGGCGGCGCAGGTCGTCCCAGCCGTCGATTTCGTGCACGGCCTCGTGGCGGATGATCTGCTCCAACAGCGCCGCCGGCGAGCGCCAGCTGACCTGCCGCATTTCCAGAAAGCCGGGGTTGAACCAGCTCGACAGCAGGTGCAGCAGATCCGCCTCCAGCGCGCGCCAGGCTGGCTGGCGCGGCAGCCGCTCCAGCAGCGCACGGCGCAGGCGGATCAGCGCTGACGTGCCACCGGGCGCCCGGTTGATGCGGCGGAAGAGCTCCTGGCGCGGCGGTTCGGTGCGCTCCAACAGGGTGATCAGGTGGGCCGCATCCGGTTTCGCCGCGTAGGCCTGGGCGCTGGCCAGCACAGCCGCAGGCTCGGGGCTGAAATCACTCGCCAGGTGGTCGAAGAAGCGCTCCAGCAACCCAGCCTGAGCAATGTCCTTTCGGGCGGCCCCGGCCAGCAGGTCGCCGAGTTGGTCGACGATGCCCTTGGCGATCTGGGTGCTGCTGGCCTCGCCTCGCTGAGACAGCAGGTGCTTGCAGTCGGCGATGAGCTGGCGCAACGGGCCGTCCGGCCGCAGGCGGCGTGCCATCTGGCGCAGGTCAGAGCTGAGCATGGTCCAGACCTCCAAGGGGGTCGTTGTGCGGGGCGGCCTCGCGCTCGACGGCCCGCAGCGCCTTCAGCGCGGCCAGCTGGGCCATCAGGTGGTCGTGCATGCTGCGTTCGGCACGGGCGGCGTCGCCGCCCAGCATGGCGGCGATCAGCACGCGGTGTTCGTTGATCGACGCGTCGATGCGGCCGGGCATCTTCAGCTGCCGCCCACGCATCAGGCGCAGGAACTGCCGCAGATCAGCCGTGGCGCGGTCCAGCCAGCGGTTGCGCGCCAGTCGCTGCACCAGCGTGTGGAAGCCGTGGTTGGCGCGGTAATAGCCGTCACGGTCCTGCGCGGCGGCGAAACGCTCCAGCTCGTCGTGCCAGCGTTGCAACTCGGCGCGGTCGGCCGGCGTGGCGTTGCGCGTGGCCTCGAAGGCGCAGCGTCCCTCCAGCAGGGCCATCACGGGGAACAACTGGTCGGCGTCGTCGTCGCTGAGTTCCACCACCCGGCAGCCGCGCTGTGGCACCAGTTGCACCAGCCCCTCGGCGGCGAGCACCTTCAGCGCCTCCCGCAGTGGTGTGCGGCTGATCTGCCACTGGGCGGCGAGGGCTTTCTCGTCGATCCATTCCCCCGGCGCCAGGTGGCGCTCGAAGAGCATCGCCCGCAGCCGTGCCGCCACGTTGTCGTGCAGCGAGGTGCCGCGCACGGGGCTGTCGTCAAATGGTGTTGGCGGGCTGTTCATGGAGCCATCGTAATCCTGTAATTACAAGATTACAAGACCAAACCGCGCCGTGAACGACAAAAAAGGGCCCTGGCGCTGCCGCCAGGGCCCTTGATCGGGCGGGCGCGGCTCAGTCTTCCGAGCCGATGAAGCCGTAGACCTTGGCGCCGACGATCGCGCCAATGATCGGGGCGACCCAGAACAACCAAAGCTGTTCCACCGCCCAGCCGCCGACGAACAGCGCCACGCCGGTCGAGCGGGCCGGGTTCACCGAGGTGTTGGTGACCGGGATGCTGATCAGGTGGATCAGTGTCAGCGCCAGGCCTATGGCGATGGGGGCAAAGCCGGACGGCGCCCGCTTGTCGGTCGCGCCGAGGATGACGATCAGGAAGAAGGCCGTCATCACCACCTCGCAGACCAGCGCCGCGACGAGCGTGTACTGGCCGGGTGAGTGCGCACCGTAGCCGTTGGAGGCAAAGCCGCCTGCCACGTCGAAACCCTGCTTGCCGCTGGCGATGAGGTACAGCACCCCGCCCGCCGCCACCGCGCCCAGAACCTGGCTCACGATGTACGGCAACAGCTTGCCTGCCGGGAAGCGGCCGCCGGCCCACAGCCCGATCGACACCGCCGGATTCAGGTGGCAGCCCGAGATGTGGCCGATGGAATAGGCCATCGTCAGCACCGTCAGGCCGAAGGCCAGCGAGACGCCGTGCAGGCCGATGCCCACCCCGGGGAACGCTGCCGCCAGCACCGCGCTGCCGCAGCCGCCCAACACCAACCAGAACGTGCCGAAGAACTCGGCGCCATATGCTTTCATATTGATCTCCTCGCTAGACATGGCTCAAGGCCGGCGCGATTCTTGTGGCCGGGCGAGCGCAACGCAAGCGGGGGTTGACCCTGCGCGGGCGGAAGTGCACAGCGGCGTGGCGGCCCCGCAACCCGAGCTGCCGTTGTCAACGCGGCGTCACGCCGCTGCCACTTACTCGTCGGCGCAATCGTCCGTACCAGGCAGCGCGGTGGTGCAGACATGCGCGCGGATTCCGCTCACGTCCAGCAGCAGCAGCGGCAGGCCATCCGGGCCGGCCACGTAGCCGGTGCGGAAGGCGTCGAAGGCAGGCAGATTCAGGCGCTTGGGCAGCTTCAGCGACCTCAGCGCATCCAGGTGACCGGTCTCGCTGACGAACGATAGATTGAACCCGGCGCCCGGGTGCCAGGCGCCGTCCAGCCACGCCCCTGCGGTGGAGCGCACGTCGTACTCGTCGCCGAAGGGCTGGTTCAGGTTGTTGTAGAGGTGGACCCGGAATCCCTCGGCACGCACCCGGTGCCCCCCAACATGAAGCCGGAAGTGGTAGGGCTTGGGAATCGGGTACTGCGCGACACCGGAGCCGCCGTCGCGCGGGTCCAGCAGGTCGGCAGGCGTGTCGGACTCGTAGGTGTAGGAGCCTGTGAACGGCGTGCCCAGCGGGACCGTGGTGCCATCCGGAAAGGTGCCGCTGAAGGTTGCCACGCCTTGCACGACGAACTTCACCAGCGCCGCCTCCGCGCCCAAGGGCAGCACGAAGGCCACCGCCGCCAGCGTGGACCGGATCCAATGGTTCATGGGACTCCTCCTGCTCACCGGCCCCGGCGCGAACCCGGGCGGATCGCTCATTGGAATCCCAAACACGGCGGCCGCGCAATACCGATTCGCAGCGTGGCGGTGCGGCTACACGTCCAGCCGGTCGGGTGGGGGCGCCGGGTCTCGATCTTGGCCAACGGCATCAGCGCAACTCCTTCCGGACCACCAGCTTCAGGCCGGACCATACCTCGCTGACCGCGCACACCTTCACGTCCACCCAGCCCATCGGCAGGGCCAGCGCGCGGATCACATCCTCGGTGATGTCGGTGGGCACCTTGCTGGCCTTCTTGGGCCAGGAGATCCACAGCACCGCATCAGGCGCCAGCGTGTCGCGGCAACGGCGCAGCGCCAGGGCGAGATCGGCGCGGCTGTCGCCGAACCAGTGCACCAGTGCAGCATCGGCAGAAAGCCGTGCCTGAAAGCGCAGCCCGGCGGGCAGCGGCGCCAACCAATCCCGATAACCCTCGGGCTCCGCCACCACGTGCATCGCCAGGCCCGGCTTCAGGCCCAGCTTGCCGGCCAGCGGCGTGCCAGAGTAGCCGGGCGCGGCGCTCACCTGTGCCTTGCTCAACGGATGCGCGAGACCATGCGCTCGAAGCGCGGCTGCCAGCGGTCGGTGATGTCGGCCGACACCAGGATGCGGTTGGCCTGGCCGATGAGCAGGTGGCGCGGCACGAAGCCGATGTAGCGCGAATCCTCGCTGTTGTCGCGGTTGTCGCCCAGCATGAAGAAATGGTCCGCCGGCACGGTGACCGGGCCGAAGCTGCGCTGCGCACCCACGCCGCTGAGGAACTGCACCGTGCGGCTGTTGCCGGCCACGTTCTCGGTGCTGCGCTGGGCCGGCAGCACCACGCCATCAGCCACATGCTCGGCCAGCTCGGTGGTGTTGCTGTACTCCGCGGCCACGCCGTTGATCAGCAGCACACCGTGGCGCACCTCCACCTCATCCCCCGGCACGGCCACCAGGCGCTTGATCAAGCGGGTGCCGTCCACCGGTGAACTGAAGGTGACCACGTCGCCCCGCTGCGGGTCGCCCAGCCGGGCCACCGAGATGTCGGTGAGGGGCAGCTTGACGTCGTAGGCCAGGCGGTCCACGAACACCACGTCGCCCTCCAGAATGGTGGGCCGCATCGAGTCGGAGGGGATGGGGTTCCAATCTGCCACGGCGGTGCGGTAGACGCCAAAGCACAGCATGAACACCACGAAGCCGCGGTTGTCCTTGAGCCATTGTGTCCACGTCGAAAGCAGCATGGTGACCTCGGTCTGCAGTGAAGGGTGGTGCCGTTCGGCTCGCCCGGAGCGGCAAAGTTCCCTGCCGCTTCCCCGGGATTCTGCGCTGACCGGCCGGGGCCCGGGGCGCTACATTGGCCAGCGCCCAGGAAACCAAGATGCCAGCACCGAACTTCACTGCCCGACCGGGCCTGACCGACCGCCTGCCGCAGGATGCCGGCGAGATCCTCCGCCTGGCCGCGCGCAGCATGTTCGACACCTTTGCCCAGGCGGCGCTGGGCATGATGGTGGTGGACAGGCAGCACCGCATCGTCTGGATCAGCGAAGGCTACAAGCACTTCCTGCCGGCGCTGGGCTATGCCAGTGAGCAGGATTTCGTCGGCCACCGGGTGGAAGACGTCGTGCCCAACACCCTGATGAACCAGGTCATTGACAGCGGCCAGCCCATCCTGGTGGATCTGCTCACCAACAAGGCGGGCACCTTCCTGGTCAGCCGCCTGCCGCTGCGCGGGGAAGACGGCCAGGTCATCGGCGCCATCGGCATGGTCTGGCTCAACGAGTCGCCGGATCACAGCGAGAGCACCATGCAGCCGTTGATGGCCAAGTTCAGCCGGCTGCAGCGCGAGCTGGATGACGCGCGCCGCGAGCTCGCCGCCCAACGGCGACCCAAGTACACGATCGCCAGCTTCATTGGCACCAGCCCGGTGGTGATGGAGGTCAAGCGCCTGGCCCGCCGCGTGGCAGGCACCGATTCCACCGTGCTGCTGCTGGGCGAAACCGGCACCGGCAAGGAGCTGATGGCGCAAGGCATCCACGCCGGCAGCCACCGCGCTGCGGGGCCGTTCGTCGGCGTCAACATCGCCGCCGTGCCCGAGACCCTGCTGGAGGCCGAGTTCTTCGGCGTGGCCCCTGGCGCCTACACGGGCGCGGACCGCAAAGGCCGGCCCGGCAAGTTCAAGCTGGCCGATGGCGGCACGCTGTTCCTGGACGAGATCGGCGACATGCCGCTGGCCCTGCAGGCCAAGTTGCTTCGCGTGCTGCAGGAGCAGGAGGTGGAGCCGCTGGGCAGCAACAAGGTCGAGAAGCTGGACACCCGCGTCATCGCCGCCACGAGCCGAGATCTGGCGGCCATGGTGGAGGCCGGCCAGTTCCGCGCCGACCTGTACTACCGGTTGAACGTGCTGCCCATCCGCCTGCCGCCGCTGCGCGAGCGCCTGTCGGACATGGACGCCCTGGCGGACCACCTGCTGGACGACATCGCCCGCCGCACCGGGCTGGCGGCGCCCAAGAGCCTCAACGCAGATGCACTGGAACGGTTGTCCGCACAACGCTGGCCCGGCAACATCCGCGAACTGCGCAATGTGCTGGAACAGGCCTGCCTGATGACCGATGAGCTGGTGCTCTCGGCGGCCAACCTGCCGACGCTGGCGCGGCCCGCATCCCCCGGAGAACCCGCCAACTCCACGCTTGCAGAGGCCGGTACGCGACACGCGGTGCCCGGCGGCAAGCAACTGCACCGTGCGGTGGCCGAGCTTGAAACCGAGGCGATCCGCGCAGCCCTCCGGGCCACCAACGGCAACAAGGTGGCTGCCGCCCGGATGCTGGGCATTGCGCGGGCGACGTTGTACGAGAAACTGGCGCAGTTGGGTTGAGCGGTCCGCCCAATCACCTCGGGTTTCAGAACACGGTCAGGGAGCCTTTGTGGCTCAGGGGCATGAACACACGGTTGCCCTGAAATTGATTTCTCAGTGTGACCACACGCAATCGCTGGAAGAGCCTGCCTTTCTGGTCATTGACCGACGGTTCCGTCGCCGTTGTGCGACGGTGCCGGCAAGGCGATCAAGTCACGCGGGGGTCTCAGCGTGCAACGCCAGTTCCATGCAGACGTCGATGCCCGCGACTGCGCCTGGGAAATCGGCCGAAAGCGGCACATCCCGGAACCCCGCACGGCGATAGGTGGCATGTGCAGCATGCATCGTGTGGTGGCTGGACAGCAGGGCCCGGCGAGCGCCCGCCGCACGCGCCTGCGCCAGCAGAACCTCCAGCATCCGCTCGCCGATGCCGTGGCCGCGCGCCCCAGGAAGCACGAACATGCGCTTGAGCTCGATCGTCGATGCGTCGTGCGAGTAGAAGGCGACGCACCCTGCCGGTTCACCATCCAGGCGCGCCAGGACGAGACAGCCCGTCGGCGGGCCATAGCGCCCAGGCAGACCGGCGAGTTCCTTCTCCAGCCCGGCAAAGACGGCTGGGTTATCGGCCTCTGCAATCTCGGCCATCACCCACCGATAGAAGTCGCGGATCAGCGCACGCACGGCATCGATGTCGCCGGGCGCCTCTGCCCGCTGGATGCTGATCACGGTGTCGTCCTGATCTGTTCGGTCGCTGCGCCCGACAAGGCACGCGGGCCGCGCTCTGAGTGCGCGGCCTTGCCGTGGGTTGCCACGAAGCCATGTGCAGCCATGCCCGTCTCCTGCGCTTGCATGATGGATTTCGGGCCGATGGTCTCACGCTCGAATTGGAGCCACAACCGCCGTTTCCCTGGCGTGGCCCGCCAGCCCACCAACGGCAGCACGGCAGCGGCCGAGCGGATGGTGGGCACCGCGCGGGCGACGTTGTACGAGAATCTCGCGCAGTCGGGTTGAGCGGTGTTTGGTGAACGCTCAGAGCCGAGGCCCTGAAACCGATGGGCAGGCCGCCGGAAGTCGATTCACGCGGTGGTCATTCGTCGTCCTGGTGAAGTGCCCATGCCCGAGACGCCGCCATCGAAACACCCAGGGGATTCTCATGACCCGAATGATCTTCATCAGCCTCCCCGTCTCCCATCTCGAGGCCTCCATCGCCTTCTACAAGGCGCTGGGATTCCAGCAGAACCCGCAGTTCAGCGACGACACGGCCGCCTGCATGGTGTGGAGCGAAGCGATCCACGCGATGCTGCTCACGCACGCAAAGTGGCGCAGCTTCACGGAGCGGCCATTCCCGCCGCCCGGCACCAGCGCTGTGATGCTCTCGCTGGCCTTGGACAGCCGCGACGCCGTCGATGCCATGAACCATGCCGCCGCGGCCCACGGCGGGCAGGCCGATGTGAACCCCGTGCAGGACCTGGGCTTCATGTACAGCCGCGACCTCGCCGACCCCGACGGACATCTGTGGGGAGCCTTCTGGATGGAACCTGCGGAGCTTCATCCTTCTGACCCGCAGATGGGACAGGCGCAGTGAAGCTCCTGCTGACCTCGGCAGGCGTCAAGAACTCGAGCATCCGGGACGCGCTGGTCGGCCTCCTGGGCAAGCCCATCGCCGAGGCCAGCGCCCTGTGCATCCCCACCGCGTTGTACGGGCACCCGCAAGGCAGCCCCGGCGGTGCATGGCGGTTCATCACGGGCCAATCCGGCTGCCCCATGTGCGAACTGGGGTGGAAGTCCCTGGGCGTGCTCGAACTCACTGCGCTGCCCAGCATCGGTGAAGAGCGCTGGGTGCCCTGGGTCCGCGAAGCGGATGTCCTGCTGGTGGAGGGCGGCGACGCCCTCTATCTTTGCCACTGGATGCGGCAGTCGGGGCTTGCGGCCCTGTTGCCGTCGCTGGACCGAACCGTGTGGGTGGGCTTGAGCGCCGGAAGCATGGTGATGACGCCTCGCGTGGGAGACGAGTTCGTCGAAACGAAACCGCCCATCACCGGTAGCGACGTGACGCTCGGGGTCGTCGGCTTCTCGATCTTCCCGCACCTGGACTTCCCGGGTTTCGCGGAGAACACGATGGCCAATGCGGAGAAATGGGCAGCCCGCATCGGCGGCCCCGCCTACGCCATCGACGATCAAACCGCGATCAAGGTGGCCGACGGCAAGGTCGAGGTCGTTTCCGAGGGAAACTGGAGGTACTTTGGGGCCTGAGGAGGGCGGTTGGGGATTCTGTGCTGTGGTCACTGTCGGCCACAAGCAGTCGTACCATGTGACGCTCGCGGCGTTCAAGAACGAGTGGAAGGCGGGCATGCGCCGCTCGACAGATCATCCAAGCGGCGCGATACAGTGATGGTGGCCCGCAGGCGCATGGATCGG
>CAYJEC010000124.1:0-8195 GCA_964369025.1 uncultured Ideonella sp.
CCACCTTCAAGCCCAGGGCGTGGGCGCGGGCAACCAGGGCGTCGAAATCCTCGAGCGTGCCGAAGATCGGGGCCACGCCCCTGTAGTCGCTGACGTCGTACCCGAAGTCGCGCATCGGGCTCGGGAAGAAAGGCGAGATCCACACGCCATCGACGCCCAGGCGGGCAATGTACGGTAGCCGTGCAGTGATGCCGGCCAGATCGCCGACGCCGTCACCGTTGCCGTCGGCGAAGCTGCGCGGGTAGACCTGGTAAAGAGCGGCACCACGCCACCAGTTTTCCATGTGTTGATCCATTGGTACAGGACGAGACAGGGCCTGTAGTGTCCCGGCAGCGGCGAGGGCCGCGCTACGCCCCGCGCGACCCAAACTGACTCTACGAAAACCCAATTCGAGAGAGAATGCCTGAATGCGGGTTATTGACGAGCATGTCATCCATCCGGACCAAGCCTTCCGGTTGCTGAGCTTCGAGATCGATGGCTCACTGGGTGAGCGCCACCGTCACGCCGCCCTCGAGCTGACCTGGATCGAGCGCGGCGCCGGCGTGCGGTTTGTCGGCGACAGCGCAGCACCGTTCGAGAGCGGCGACTTGGTGCTGCTGGGCTCCAACCTCCCCCATGCTTGGGCCAGCTCGGGTCCACCTCACCCTGGCGCGTTGAAGGCCACGGTGATTCAGTTTCCCCCGCATCTGTTAACCCAGTTGGTGCTGCCGGAACTCGCTACCTTGCGCCCTTTGGCGGCCCGCGCCGGAAAGGGCTTGAGGGTCACCGGGCAGACGCAGACGCGAGTCACTGCGCGCCTGTCCCGCCTGCCCCAAGCCGCACCGCTCGGGCGTCTGGCGGGGCTGTTCGACATCCTTCAGGAACTCGCTGGCGGCGGCGCCGATCTCTCCACCATCGCCGCCAGCACCCTGCGCCCACCTGGCCACGATCCGCAGCGTGACCGCCGCATCGACCGCGTGATCGCCTGGATCCACCTGCATCTGGATGAAGACCTGTCTTTGGGCGATGCCGCTGATGTCGCCCATGTGAGCAAGGCGGCGTTCAGTCGCTTCTTCCGCCGCGAAACCGGCAAGACCTATACAGACTACGTGAACGACATCCGCTGCAGCGAGGCCTGCGTTCGGCTGCGGCAGACAGCCGATCCGGTGGCCCTGATCGCATCGGCATGCGGCTTCGCCACGCTGTCACACTTCAATCGGCAGTTCCAGGCGCGCGTCGGATGCACGCCGCGCGAGTACCGGCGGCGGCGCTGAACCTCAGGCGTACAAGGCTGCCGCAGCAGCGTGGCGCTTCGCCACCAACTCGGCGAGCGCGGCAGGCGCCAGCACCTTGACCTGAGGCCCGTGGCGCAGCAGGTCCATCGCCAGTTCGGTGGCGTCGGCATAGGGAAGGCGCATCTGCAGGGAGCCATCAGCTTGCGCCGCGAGTTGCTGGTCGGGGTGCCATTCTTCCTGGGCCACCCACTGCGCAGCCTCCGCGTTGAACTGCAGGGTGGCCCATTGCAGAGCCTTGCCGCTGAAGATGCCATAACCCCCGTCGAGTTCGGTCTGCACGGTCTTCATGGCCACCTCCTTGGCCCGCCCGTCCAGGACCTTGGCGCCGCGCACTGCGTCGAGTGCAAAGCGGCGCAGCCCATCGCTGGCATGGCACCAGGCGTCCAGATACCAGGTGTTGCGGTAGTGAATCAGGCGCTGCGGGGAGACCTCGCGCCTGCTCTCGGCGCGGCGGGTACGGGTGAAGTAGAGCAGGTCGATGCGCCGGCGCTTCAGCAGCGCACTGCCCACCAGCTCAAACCATCGGCTGGGCACCGGCCGGCGCGCCGGGCTGGCGATCTTCACGCGCTTCATCAGCTCCCGAGATTCACCTTCGCTGGCACCCAGCATGCCGTGAAGCTTGTCCAGCAGCGGCTGCAGATGGCGGCCGAGCACGCCGCCGGCATCCAGGCCCTCGATCAATTGGTGCATGGTCAGCAGGGCATGGATCTCCGACTCGCTGAACCAGACGCCCGGCAATTCATGGGCGCTTGCCGGGCCGGAGCCGGCGCGATCGGCCGCGCCATCGAACTTGTAGGCATTGTCGAAACGGTCGTAGACGATCGGCGCGTCCATGCGGTCGCGCAGGTACTGCAGGTCGCGCTTCAAGGTGGCGGGCGACACCTCCAGTTCGGCCAGCAAGGTCTCGAAGCTGACGCCCCCACGGGCCTTGATCAGCAGTTCAATTCGGTAAAACCGTTCGGTCCGGTTCATGGCTGGCTCGATTCAGTGGCTCACAGGATGAGCCTGGAGCATAGCGCGAACGATATTTCTTCGCCTCCGCACTGGCTCATTCCATGAGCCAGCGCGCGCAGAGACTGGCGCTGCAATCCGGGCCTCGCCCGGCCCTGAACCCCCAAGAGACGAACGGAGTTTCATCATGGCCCAGGCAGCCCTCGCCTTCGACACCCCGGCCCCTCGCCTCCCCGGCGCACTGGCCACCCGCACTGTTCCTTCCAGCGCCCGGTCCAGCGCCGCACCCGACGGTGACCTGGCGTTTGAGTTGGGCTGGGACCATGCCCACCACGGCCTGGTACCGCCGACCGAGCACCTGCTGCCCGCCAACCCGCTGCGCCAGGGCTGGGAAGCTGGGCGAAGCTGCTTCGGCAACCGCACCCTGAAGCCTACCCGGCAAGTGCGCAAATGGCTGCAATTGCGGCTGTCGGCCTGGCTGCGTGGCCGGGCTTTCGAGACCGTTCAGGTCACGCCGCACTACCTGGCGCAGATCGACAACGAGCACTGCCCCATCACCCGCTTGGCACTCACCCACGGCAGTGGCGAGGACACCGACGCCTCCGTCGATCGCGTCTCCAATCAGGCGGGCTACGCCGCCGGCAATCTGGCCGTGATGAGCGTGCGAGCCAACCAGTCCAAGGCCGATCTTCGCTGGAGCGACGCCCGCCTGCAGGCCGTGCTGGCCGAGGCCCGGAAGGGCGGCGCCGGGGCCGGCACAGCCAATGGCCTGACCAGCGCCGAATGGGCGCGCCTGGCCGTGCTGATGTCCTTCGTCACCCCCTTGCCGCACGACATCGCTGCCACGCTGCCGATGCTGGTGCTACCACCCAACCGGCTTCGGCTGTTGAACCCCATCCAAGGCCTGCAGGCGCTGATCACGCTGCAACTCGCCCAGGAGGGCTTTGCCGCCCGCATTGCACAACTGGCGTCGATGCTCCCCGGGTTGGAACTGCGGCGCGACTTCCACCTGTTCTTCCACAGCCTGCTGCCGCGTGCGTGGGATGGCGGCCGCCCAGACGGCCGCATTCAGCTCCGTGAGCGGCTGGAGGACGCCTGGCGCAATACGGATGTGCTGCGCCGCTGGCAGCGTTTCGCCACCCAACTGAGCGCGGAACAGGCTGAGCTGCTGGTCCAACGTGCGGTGGCCAAAGGGCTGATGGGCAGGCCCTCCCAGTTCCAGATCCTTCGGCCCGAAAGCGCCACTGAGGGCTGGGCTCTTGAAACCGCAGGCGCTCAGGCGTAGGTGATCCAGCCCGCGTGGTCGGGGTGGTCCAGGTGAGGAAGGGTGTTGAAGGTCAGCAGGCTGTGGCGCTTGGGCGAGGCATGAAACTCCGTCACCGCGCTGTTGCGGATGCGCAGGTTCAAGTCCACCACGGCCTCGGGCGACAGGCCGAGGACCAGGCCCATGGCG
Source organism: uncultured Ideonella sp. (assembly GCA_964369025.1). Taxonomy (GTDB): domain Bacteria; phylum Pseudomonadota; class Gammaproteobacteria; order Burkholderiales; family Burkholderiaceae_C; genus Ideonella. The sequence goes on from CAYJEC010000124.1 coordinate 3,679, forward strand.
GTGGAGATGGGCCCCCCGCTGGAGACGATCAACACCTGGGCCTCGGCCTGGGCGCGTGCACGCGCCAGCGCGTCGGCCACACCGGCCACGAAGTCGGCGTAGGCGGGCATCCTGTCTGGCTGGCTTTTCCCGGACATCCAAGCCAGCAGGCCATCGCGCAGCAGGCGGAAGTGGTGTCGCACTGCCTCGGGCGAGTGCGGTGGCGGTACATCCCCGGGGTGGATGGCGCGCACCACCGATTCGCTGTCGTACTCGTCCAGGCCCGGCAGCACGCTCGGCTCGGGCAGGCCGCCCATCCCCTCGGCGATGCCCTCGAAGGACTGGCGGTGGCGGCGCAAGGTGCCTGTGAACACGGCATCGAAGCGTTGGCCCTTGCCGCGGAAGTAGGCGCCCAGGCGCTCGCACTGACGCCGGCCTAGATCGCTGAGCTGGTCGTAGTCTTCTGCGCCGAACGAAGCCTGCCCGTGGCGCACGAGATGAAGCGTTCCCATGACCTGGATTGTGTGGCGGATGGTGCCGCGCGCCTGTCCCCGCCGCGACGAATCAGGCTGCGGCTTCGGGATAGAGGCCGTGCACGCGGGCGAACAGGCGCGTCAACCCGAGAACGGCATCGATGCTGGGGGTGGCCACACCAACGCGGCGCGCGATCTCGTGCACCACGGTGACGATGCCGTCGAGTTCGATCGGCCGGCCGGCCTCCACATCCTGCAGCATCGAGGTCTTGAAGGCGCCCAACTGGCTGGTGATGGCGTGCCGATCCTCGGGGCGTTGCGGGATGGCACAGCCAATGCGCTCACCGACCATGGCCGCCTCGGCCATTGCCGCCGAGCAGAAGCCGCGCACCAGCGGATCGGCCAGCAGGCGGTCGATGGTGGCGCCGGTGATCGCCGACACCGGGTTCATCGTCAGGTTGCCCCACAGCTTGTACCAGATGTCATGCCGCACATCGGCCGAATGCTTGACCTCGAAGCCGGCGTGCGTGAACAGATCGGCCACGGCCTGCACATCAGCGCTCTGGCCGCCACGCGCCTCGCCGATGATCAGGCCCTGGCCCATCTTGTGCAGGACCAGGCCGGGTTCTGGCGTGGAGGTGGCCACGTGCACCACGCAGCCGATCACACGCTCCAGCGCCACGGCGGCAGCGATGACGCCGCCGGGGTCGACGCTGGCCAGCGCCTGTTCACCAAACCCGGGCACGCCCTGGCAAAACCACCAGGGAACGCCGTTCATGGCGGGCAGCACGCGAGTGCCCGGACCCAGCAAGGGCGCGATTCCGGACGCCACCGCCGTGAGCGCTGGGCCCTTGACGGCAATGACCACCAGATCCTGCACACCCAGGTCACCGGGAGATTCGCTCGCGGCATGCACAGACGCCTGGGTGAGTTGATCACCCTGGCGCAGACGCCACCCGTGATGGCGCAACGCCGCCAGCGTGGCCCCTCGCGCCACGGCGCTGACCTGGCACCGGCCGGCCGCAGCCAGCCGCGCACCGATGTAGCCACCGATGGAGCCGGCGCCGATGATGCAGACCTTCATCCGGCGAATTCTCGTCGAGGGCTGGACGCCACCGGCGCGAGCCCGGGCCCGGCCGTCCGTGCCACGATGGGTTGCCACGCCGCCTGCCAGTTCTTCAGGGCCGTGCCGTCTTGCTCGAAGACCTGCTGCAGGAAGGCCACCGCCAACCCTTTGGTGGCCGTCTTGATCTGGGTGTTGAGCTCTGCGCCCCCAGAGACGATGCGGTCGGTGAAGATACTGTGTGAACCGCGGTCGAAGACCACCAGCAGCTTGCGGGGGTCTGGCACCGCGTCGAACACCGCGATGCGATCATCGACACCGGACTGGTAGCCCGGGATCAGGATCACATCCTCCAGCGAGGTCACGTGCAGGGTCGGCAAGCGCACCGGCTCCAGGATGGCGGCGAGATTGGCCTCGCCATAGAACGGCGGGGCCGACAACACGATGGCGGCTCGCAGGCGCGGTTCACGCAGATCCACTGCCTTGTCCTGCCGGATCACCCGTGCGCCAGCGGCCAACAGGGTGGTGTTGGCGCCATAAGAGTGCCCGGCAGCCACGATGCGCCGCGGGTCGATCGCCTCGGCCGGCCGGCCGAGCAACGGGTGCTGCAGCACAGGGTCCAGCAACCGGTCCAGCGCAAAGCGCAGATCCAGCGCGCGGTCCATGGCTTCGCTGTCGCGGGCCGCTTCGCGCAGGCGGCCGATCAGGCCCAGCGGGTTGCCGAACCACAGCGCCCGGTCGCTGCCCACATGCTGCAGGTGCATGCTGGCCCAGCCTTGCGCAGCCCAGTGGCGCCCGAGGTAGCTGTAGCCCAGGCGCGATCCACCAATGCCGTGGGAAAACACCACCAGCGGGACCGGTGCCTCGCGCCGTGCCTGCTGCGGCCAGTAAAGCCGCACCGGCACGGCTCGGTTGCGCGATGCGTCGGCCCAATCCAGGTCGACGATCTCGGGCTCGGCAGGACCTTCGGCACCGGCCGCACGCGGCAACGCCATCAGCGCGCCGGCCGCCAGGGCGCCGCCAATCAGTGCGCGGCGTCGAAAGTCAATGGAGGCCAGCCTGGTTGAAGGATGCATCCGCCCAGTATCGCGGCAAGGGCTTTCACCTGTGCAGCACTGGGTGAATGAATCAGTATCCGGCAGTGAAGCGCTGGCGACGGTGTTGGCCCTTCTCGGCCTCGTCGAGCATCGCCACCGCGTAGTCGGCCACCGAGATCTCGCTCTTGCCATTGGCGCCGATCAGCAATTGGTCGCCGCCCAGGCGGAACCGCCCCGTGCGCTCGCCAGGGAAGATCACGGCCGACGGGCTCAGCATGGTCCAGTCCAGGCCGGCCTCGGTGCGGAGAAGGTTCAGCGCTTCGCGAGCACCCTCGGCCGTGCCTCGGTAGGCGTCCGGGAACTCCGGTGTGTCGAGCAGTTGCACGCCTGGTCCAACTTCAAGACTGCCAGCGCCTCCCACCACCAGCAGCCGAGGCAAGCTGGCGGCCTTGGCCGCCGCGATGATGGCCTGGATGCCGCGGCCATAGTAGCCACGCACATCCGCCTGGGCGTGGCCGCTGAAGGCGCTGATAGCCAGGTCATGGCCGGCGAACTGCCTGGCCAGGGAGTTGCTGTCGATCACATCCACCGCCTGCGCGGTGAGGCCGGGTTCGGCAGCGAGCCGGGCCGGGTTGGAGACAAGGCCAGTGACCTGGTGGCCGCGTGCGAGGGCTTCCTGGCACAAGGCCGAGCCGATGAAACCGCTGGCGCCGATGAGGGCGATCTTCATGGAGAACTCCGGGTGATCTGGTTGGAACAGTCTCGATGTTGGCGGCTCTTTCTGTTTGGATAAACAAGCACAATCGACAAACACTGGATCGAAATGCTGGACAATTGATACATGCCAGCAAGCGACCCCGCCGAGCTCGACCGCCTGGGAGCCTTTGTCGCCGTGGCGCAGTGCGGCGGGTTCACCGCTGCCGCCGGACGCCTGGGGCTCAGCAAGACCCGGGTCAGCCAGGACGTGCAGCGGCTGGAGCGCGCGCTGGGCGCCAGCCTGTTCACCCGCACCACCCGCCGGGTGTCGCTCACCGACGCCGGCCGCCAACTGCTCGACGACACCGCGCCACTGCTTGCCGGCCTGCACGAGGCCTTGGGCCGCGCGCAGCGCAGCGTGGAGGAGGTTGCCGGCAGCCTGCGCATCAGCGCGCCGGTCGACCATGCGGCGCAGTTCCTGGCCAGCGTGGTGGCCGACTTCGCGCTGGCCCACCCCGCCCTGCGCGTCTCGCTGCAGGCCAGCGACCGGGTGGCCGACATGCTGGCCGAGGGCATCGATGTGGCCATCCGCATGGGCTGGCTGCGCGACTCCACCTTGCGCTCCACGCGAATCGGCATGTTCAGGCAACTGCTGGTGGCGTCGCCGGCCTACCTGGGCCGTGCCGGCCGGGCGAAACACCCGGTCGACCTCGCCCACGACGTCTGGGTTACCTTGACCTTGATGCCCACACCACTCACTTGGGCCTTCACCGCCCGCAACGGCCACACCCGCAGTGTGCGCATGAGCGCTCGCCTGCAGACCGACTCGGCCACCGCGTTGCGCGCCCTCGTGCTCCGCGGCGCCGGGGTCAGCGTGCTGGACGAGGTCAGTGTGCAGGCGGAGATCGCCAGCGGCCGGTTGGTGCACCTGCTGCCCGACTGGCAGGTGCCGACGGGCGGTATCCATGCGGTGTTCCCCCCCGGGCGCCACCTCACCGCAGCGGCGCGAGCCTTCGTCGACTTCTACCGGGAACGGATCAACGCATGATCCGGCGCGCAAGATCGACCGCCGGCTGCGCGAGGGCCTGGCATTCCGAATGCTGGCCACAGGCAATTTCCCGCGCCACCGCACCATCTGCGACTTCTAGACGTTCTATTTCAAGGAGCTGTCGGATCTGTTCGTGCAAGTGGTCAGGCTTGCACGTGAGATGGGCCTGGTCAAGCTGGGCACGCCGGCAAGCGAGGCACGGTGGGTTCAGTCGTGCATCA
>CAYJEC010000125.1:0-8138 GCA_964369025.1 uncultured Ideonella sp.
TGGAAGCCCTGCTGCCGCAGGCCGGCGCGCAGGCCGTCGCCCAAGAGGGGGTCGTCTTCAACCAGCAGGATGCGCATGGGGGAGTTCAATCATCGTCATCTTGGTCGTCGTACGAAAACCCGGTGGGCGAGCCAGAGGCGGCAGGGGCACTCTGCCACTGCACCACCCAGAACGACACGACGCTGATCAAGATCAAGGCGGCCAGCCAGGGCCGGGCGCGGCGGATCGCCTCCGAGGCACGGCCGCGCTTGCGGCCGGTGACCATGGCGCGCACCAGGTTCTCGCGGTGGGCTAGGCTGCCGACCGCCACGCCGGCCAGATGCACCACCACCACGACCATCAGCGCGTTCGCGACCACTTCGTGGGCCTCGCCCAGCCAGCCGGGCAAGGCCTCGATCTCGGTGGCCCAGCCCAACGCGGCCGTGGTGGCGAGCAGGCCCAGCAGGGCCACGATGGCCCAGCCGCCGGCCGGGTTGTGGCCGCTGTGGTGCTCGGCGCGGCCCGCCACCAGCGAGCGCAGGTACGCCCGCACTGCGGCGGGGCGGCGCACAAAGGTGGCAAAACGAGCCGGTGCACTGCCGACCAGGCCCCAGAGCAGGCGGGCCACCACCAGCCCGGCCATGGTGTAGCCGAGCGTGATGTGGACGAGATGCAGGCGCTCGCTCTCGGCGCTCAGCCAGGCGCCGGCAAAGCTCAGCGCGAGCAGCCAGTGCATGACGCGCACCGGCGCGTCCCAGATCAGAACGGTGGCGGGCTCGGTTGCCGGGTGCACCGCGCTTTCGGCAGGGTTCAAGGTGTTCATCAGATCGATCCAGGCAGGGGGTCAACGCGGAATGCGAATTTCACGCTCGCCAAACCGGCCCTCGCCCGCTCGGGTGTGGCAGGCCGCACAGTTCGACGGTTTGCCGATGGCGGGCCGCTTCCAGTCGGCCGCGGGCACCTCGTCGTGCTCGCGCAGGAACCAGGCCGTGCGGGTGATGCGGTCCTGGGGTGGGGCCTCCTCGGCGCGCCGGCCGGTGGCGGCATGGGATTGCAACCAGACGCCGATCTCTTGCGCCACCGGGGCCTCCAGCGATGCATCGGTGCCGTAATGGCGCGCCAGGTTGTCCATCAGGCGTTGCCACGACGCGGCCGGCAGGAGCCGCGAGGGGAAGGGAACGTGACAGGCGCCGCACTCGGTGGTGTAGGCGGGCAGCAGCGCGGTGCGTGCCGGGGCGCCGTCCGCCCAGGTGAGCGGTGAGGCTGCCGCCAGCATGGCGAAGCAAAGGTTTCGAAGGGCATTCAGCCGAGCGCCGGGCCGCTCCCAAGCCGGCTGAGCACCCGCCCGGCGGGTGGGGCCGGTACTCCGGCACCGGGTGTTCGAATTCATGGGTGGGCGCCGTTCATTTCAGGCTGATCAGCCAGGCCAGCACGTCGGCCTTCTCACCGGCAGTGCACTCGCGGCCCAGCACGTCATTGCAGTTGCGCCGGAACCATTTCTCGGCCTTGGTGAGGCTGGTGAACCGCTCCGGGTTGAAGGCGGGCGCGAGGGCGCCGATGGCCTTGCCGGTGCTGGCGTGGCGCCCCTCCTGGTTGGGCACGGCGCCATGGCATTCGGCACAGGCCCAATCCTTGCCGTGGCGCGAGGTGAAGAAGCGCTGGCCGCGTGCGGCCTGGGCCGGGGTGCCACTGGCGGTGGTGTAGCCGACAAGCAACTCCGCCGGCGTACTGGCGTGCGTGGCACTGGCCGCGAGTAACGCGGCCAGGAGGACCAGGGATCGGATCGACATGGCAACTCCATTGGGTGCTGCCATGTTGGGCGGGTGGTATTAACCCGCTCTTAACGACCTGACCGTGTTGTTCAGTTCGCCAGCACTGCCGCCATCGCCTCGGCGGTTCGTTCGACGTTGCCGGTGTTCAGGCCGGCCACGCACATGCGGCCCGAGCGAAGGATGTAGACCCCAAACTCCTCGCGCAAGCGGTTCACCTGGTCGACCGACAGGCCGGTGTAGCTGAACATGCCACGTTGGCTGAGGAAGTAACCGAAGTCGCGCCCAGGCACCTTGGCGCTGACCACCGCGTGCAGGCGTTCGCGCATCGCACGGATGCGCACCCGCATCGCGTCGACCTCGCCAAACCACAGCGTGCGCAGCTCCGGTGTGCCGAGGATCGTGGCGACGATCTGGCCGCCGTGGATCGGCGGGTTGGAGTAGTTGCGGCGCACGGTGGCCTTCAACTGGCCCAGCACCAGGGCGGCCTCGGCTGCGTTGGGGCAGACCACGCTGAGCGCTCCGCAGCGCTCGCCGTAGACGCTCATGCTCTTCGAGAACGAGTTGGCGACGAAGAAGGCCAGGCCGGCGTCGGCCATGGCACGCACCGCGTAGGCGTCTTCTTCGATGCCATCACCGAAACCTTGGTAGGCGAGATCCAGAAAGGCGATGAGTTGCCGCTCTTTCAGCAGCGGGATCAACGCATCCCACTGTGCGCGGGTCAGGTCCACGCCGGTCGGGTTGTGGCAGCAGGCGTGCATCAACACCACGCTCTTGGCGGGCAGCGTGGCGAGCTTCTCGCACATTGCGTCGAAACGCAGCCCCCCGGTCGTGGCGTCGTAATACGGGTAGGTGCCTACTGTCAGGCCAGCTCCCTCGAACACCGCCTTGTGGTTGTCCCAGGTCGGGTCGCTGACCCAGATGCCGCTGCCCGGGAACCAGGTCTTGATGAAATCGGCGCCCACCTTCAGGCCGCCGCTTGAGCCCACCGCCTGCATGGTGGCGATGCGGCCCTCAGCGATCGCCGGGTGGCCTGCGCCGAACAGCAGCGGTGGCACGACAGCGCGGAAGTTGGCCGCACCCTCCATCGGCAGGTAAGGCTTGGGGCCGGGGTGGGCGGCGATGATCGCTTCGGCCCGGTTCACCGATTCCATCACCGGCAGCCGGCCGGCGTCGTCGAAGTAGATGCCGATCGACAGGTTGATCTTGCCGGCCCGCGGGTCCTTCTGGAAATCCTCGTTCAGCGTGAGGATCGGGTCGCCGGCATAGGGCGTGATGTGGGCGAACATGGCGGGCCTGGGGTCGGGTGAATCGGAGCGCCGATTATCCGATCACGCGCGGCCGCGCACCCGCTCGGAGGGTGGCGATGGGTACCCCCAGCGCCGGGTGTCGCATCATGCCAGCCACTCGAGCCAGGCGCCGTGGGGGTGAGAGCGGGCCAAAAGCGTCTGACGCGGGCTGCGGGCCCCGCGCTCGGTGAGCGACCAGAAGGTGTGCGTGCCGGGCTCCGCATCGCCTGGCGTGGCGGGTGCAGTGAGGCCGGTCGTTGCGGCCAGCCGAACGTCATCCTCGGCGCTGAGCCAGACCAGGCCATGCCCCTGGACCAGCGCGTGCACGCGCTGGGTGTGTGCGGCCAATTCGGCATGGGTGAAGTAGGCCAGCACCCAACTGTTGAACAGCACCGGCGTCACGCCGGGCTCCAGCATGTGCAACCAGCGTGCCAGCACGGCCAGCCCATCGTCGCTGCGCTCGACGGGGTGGCGCGCCGCGCGGGCCAGTGCCACCGCTTGCTCGAATCGCTCGGCGCGCGCGCGTTCGCTCGGCCACAGGCAGGCCCGCAGCCAGCGCAGCGCACGCGCGTCGGCCAGGTCGATCGGTGCCAGGTCCACACCCAGGCGCTGGCGGATGACCCAAGGCGTGGACGGCGGCGGCGCGCCGACCAGGCGGCACGCCAGACGCGGTGTGCCACCTTCAGGTGGGCCGGCACCGGGTGCGGCCTGACCGTCATAAGCTACTTCGAAACGGTCGGCAGACAGGTTCAGCCCCGCGCTGCAGCCGAAGTCGAACAATGCGAGCGGCCGGCCGCCATGGCGGTTCGAGATCTCGGCCAGTGCCGGCCGGAGCACGGCCGAGCGGCCGATCTCGTTGGTCTGGGTGCGCTGCGTCGCGATGGTCTCGAGCAAGGCGCCCTCGTGCTCGGCGGCGAAGGCTTCAAGCGCGGCGCCGAGGCTGTCGTCCGGGGGGCGCACCCCACCCAGGCTGGCGTAGTAGGCGGCCAGCGCCGGCAGTGGCTTGTCCGCCTCGGTGAGGGCCAGCAGGCGGTCGTGCAGCGCGGCCAGCAGAAGAGTCGGTCGCTGCTGGGTCGGTGGGGCAGCGTTCAGCAGGCCCAAAAGCCCGGGCCGGTCGGCCAGCGCACGGGCCAGCGCGGCGTAGAGTGGCTCGGTGCCGCAGTCCTGGCGTGCGAAGGCTTCGAATTGGGCAGCCAGCGAAGCCAGGCTGTCAGGTGCTGGAGCCATGAAAGCCTAGGCAGCGAGCGCCGCCTCGATGTCCTTTGCCAGTTTCTCGGGTTCGTCCTGCGGCGCGTAGCGCTTGATGACCTGGCCATCCTTGCCGACCAGGAACTTGGTGAAGTTCCACTTGATCGCCTCGGTGCCCAGGAAGCCGGGCTTCGCGCCCTTGAGCCACTGCCACAGAGGGTGGGCGCCGGCCCCGTTGACCTCGACCTTGGCCATCATCGGAAAGCCGACACCGTAGTTCATCTCGCAGAACGAGGCGATCTCGTCGTTGCTGCCCGGGTCCTGCGCGCCGAACTCGTTGCTCGGGAAGCCGACCACGACAAGGCCATCCTTTTCGAACCGTTGCCACAACGTCTGCAGGCCCTTGAACTGCGGTGTGAAGCCGCAGGCGCTGGCCGTGTTGACGATCAGCAAGACCTTTCCCTTGAACTTCTTCAAGGCCACGGGTTTGCCGTCGATGGTCTCGGCGCTGAAATCGTAGATGTTGCTCATGCCATGCTCCGGGGTCGGGAGGCGCATGCTAGCGCGGCCAGGCCTTCGCTGAGCGAAAGCCTCGGTGTGGTCAGGGGCGCCAGGCCGCCAGCACGGCCGCGCCGACGATCAGGCCGCCTCCCAGCATCAGCGCCGGCGTCAGGCTGCCGGCGCCCAGCGCAAGCGCCGAGGCCGAGGCGAACACCACTTCGGTCAACATGATCACGGCGGTGGTGTTGGCCGGCAGACGTGCGGCGCCAAATTGAAGCGCCAGGTTGCTGAGCAGGAACATGGCACTGAGCAACACCGCTGCGGCCACCCAACCAGCCGATAGCCAGGGGGGCGGCGGCACGCGCTCGTTGCCCAGGGCCAGCGCCAAGCCGGCTGCCACGACCGCCCCGCCCACGAACATGGCCAGCGAGCGCGCGCCTTCGCTGCGCGCCGCCTCGCGGCGCAGCATCACATTGTTCAGCGCGAAGCTGAAACCGCCGAGCAGCCCCAGCGCGTCGGTCAACTTCACCGGGCCGGGGCCGGCGCCATCTTCAGGCCAGAGCACGATCAGCGCGCCACCCAAGGCCATCGCCACGCGCAGCACGGCGGCACGTGTCAACGCCTCGTGCAGCACCATCCGGGCCAGGAGCACCGCCCACAGCGGCATCAGGTAGAACAGCAGCACCACCCGCACCACGTCGCCGATCGTGACGCCCCAGTTGAACGCGGCGTTGGTGGTGCCTGAGGCCAGCAAGATCAGCCACAACGCCGGCGTCTGCGCCACCTCGCGCCAGGCCGCCGGCCGCGCGAGCCCGATGACCACCACCGCCATCAGGTAGACGAGCGCCGTGGTCCACAGAGGGTGCAACCCGGCATCGTGCAGTTGCCGGAAAGGCCACCACGAGGTGCCCCAGATCAACGCGTTGAGCACCAGCGCCAAGGCGGGTGCGAAGCGGCGGGCGCCGGGCATCAGTGCCGGTCCGAGCGGGCGATGGCGAGCAGGCGCTCCATCTCTGCGCGGTGGACCACGCCGTTGCGCAGGTGCCATCGGCGGATCAGCCACATCGTGCCGGCGACGACGATGCCGAACACCGCGATGGTGGTGAAGGCCGTGAGGCCGATCCGGGTCATGCCGGTGTAGAACGCGCCCAGGCCGAGGATGCAGGCCTGCTCGTTGAAGTTCTGCACGGCGATGGACCGGCCGGCGCCCATCAGGTTGTGGCCGCGGTGCTGCAGCAGCGCATTCATCGGGACCACCAGGTAGCCGCCGACGGCGCCCAGCAGAACCAGGAACGGCGCGGCCACCCAGACATTGGTGATGAAGTTCAACCCGATCACCAGCACGCCCATAGCGATGCCCAGCGGTATCACGTTGGTCGCGCGGTCCAGCCGCATGTACAGCGAAGCCACCACCGCGCCGACGGCGGTGCCGAGGGCGACCACGCCGGTCAGCGTCGACGCCTGTGTGGTGCCGTAGCCCAGGGCCACCGCGGCCCAGGCGAAGACGATCACACGCAGGTTGCTCGAGACGCCCCAGAACAGGGTGGTGGTGGCCAGCGAGATCTGGCCCAGCTTGTCAGCCCACAGCCGGGCGTTGCACTGGCCGAAGTCTCGCACCAGCTCGACCACGTTCATCGTCAGCGGTTGCAGCGGGGCATCGGTGCGCGGGATCTTCAAGTTGAACAGCGCGGCAATGATGTAGAGCGCGACCAGTGTCGAGATCGCCGCTTCGGGCGCGGTGTCGATGCCGGTGTTCAGCACGGGAAGGTCGAAGCCCAGCAGCCACGGCGCGATGTGCGGGCCGACCAGTTGGCCGCCCAGCAGCACGCCCAGGATGATGGAGGCAATGGTCAGGCCCTCGATCCAGCCGTTGGCCTTGACGAGTTGGGATGGGGGCAGCAGTTCAGTGAGGATGCCGTACTTGGCCGGCGAGTAGGCCGCCGCGCCGAGGCCCACCACGGCATAGGCCAGCAGCGGATGGCTTCCGAACAGCATCATCAGGCAGCCGACCACCTTGATGCTGTTCGAATAGAACATCACCTGGCCCTTGGGCACCGCATCGGCGAAGGCGCCGACCAGCGGTGCCAGCACCACGTAGAACAGCGCGAACATCGGTGTCAACGCAGGGATCTGCCAGCCGGGTGCCCCGGTGGTCTTCAGCAGTTCGATCGCCCCGACCAGCAACGCGTTGTCTGCCAGCGAGCTGAAGAACTGCGCTGACATGATGGTGTAGAAGCCTTTTTTCATGCGGCTGAATGCCGTGCGCCTGCGGATGGGCGCGCGCGACGTGGGCTTGTGTCTCCAGGAGATTCAACGGACAGGGCGAGCCGGTTTATAGCATGCGTGTTTGCAGTGCCCGTGGTCCATGCCCGGGCGTGGCGCAGGTGGGCTGGCAGAATTCCACGCGAAGGAAGCCCCCTGATGCCGCGCCCGATCGAAGCCCTGATCCACACCGACGCCCTGGCGCACAACCTGGCGCGCGCACGCGCCTGCGCTCCGGATGCGAGGGTCTGGGCGGTGGTCAAGGCCAACGCCTATGGCCACGGCATCGAGCGCGCGTTCGCCGGCCTGCGCGGCGCCGACGGCTTTGCGCTGCTGGACCTGGCCGAGGCGGAGCGCCTGCGCGCGCTCGACTGGCGCGGGCCCATCCTCCTGCTGGAGGGTGTGTTCGAGGCGCGCGACCTCGAGCTGTGCTCACGCCTCAACCTTTGGCATGCGGTGCACTGCGAACAGCAGATCGACTGGCTGGCGGCCCACAAGACCCACCAGCCGCACCGCGTGTTCCTGAAGATGAACAGCGGCATGAACCGGCTGGGCTTTCGGGCTGGTGCGTTCCGCGCGGCCTGGGCGCGGCTGAACGCGCTGCCCCAGGTCGATGAGATCACGCTGGTGACCCACTTCTCGGATGCCGATGCCGACCGTTTCGGAGCGAACGGCATCGCCCACCAGGTGCAGGCCTTCCACGAGGCCACGCACGACCTGCCCGGCGAGCGCTCGCTGGCCAACAGCGCCGCCACGTTGCGCCACCTGGCTGACACGCGAGTGCGGGCAGATTGGGTGCGTGCCGGCATCATGAGTTACGGCGGCGTGCCGGATTTCCCCGAGCACGACGGCGCGCATTGGGATCTGCGGCCGGCGATGACCCTGCGCTCACGGCTGCTGGCGGTGCAGCAGGTCGAGGCTGGCGAGAGCGTGGGCTACGGCAGCGCATTCGTGGCACAGCAGGCGTTGCGCATCGGCATCGTGGCCTGCGGTTATGCCGACGGCTACCCTCGCCATGCGCCTTCCGGCTCGCCGATCCTGGTCGACGGCGTTCGCACGGGAACCGTCGGCCGGGTCTCGATGGACATGCTGGCCGTCGACCTGACGCCCGGGCCAGCCGCACAACCCGGCACCGAGGGCACGCTGGGGG
>CAYJEC010000126.1:0-8095 GCA_964369025.1 uncultured Ideonella sp.
CATAGGTCTGGAACACCATGGCCGCCCCACGGTCTGCCGGCCTCATGTCGTTGGCCCGAACGCCGTCGATCAGCAGGTCGCCACTGGTGATGGCCTCGAGGCCCGCGATCATGCGCAGCAGGGTCGACTTGCCGCAGCCCGAGGGGCCGACGAAAACCAGGAACTCGCCGTCACGAACCTCGAGGTCGATGCCCTTGATGACGTCGACCTGCCCGTAGCTCTTGCGGATGCCACGCAGAGTGACCTGCCCCATCTCAGACTCCCAGGGTTTCAACGGCCTGTGCGGCACGGTGGGTGCGAGCGGCCTTCTGCCGTTTCAGGAACGCGGCGAACCACCGCGCGCTGTCCTTCAGCGTGCGGCGTTGCGTGGCGTAGTCGACGTGGACGATGCCGAAGCGCTTCGCGTAGCCAGAGGCCCACTCGAAGTTGTCCAGCAGGCTCCAGACCATGTAGCCCTCCATCGGCACGCCCTGCTTCATCGCGTTGCGCACCGCCTCGATGTGGGCGGCGAGGTAGTTGACCCGCTCGGCATCGTGCAGGCGGCCCGCCACGAGTTCGTCCTTGAAGGCACCGCCGTTCTCGGTCACGTACATCGGCGGAACGGGGTAATCGCGGTGGAGGCGCAGAAGCAACTGCGTCAGGCCCTCGGGGTAGATCTCCCAGCCCATCTCGGTCAGCGGAAGGCCGCCGCGCAGGGTGTCCCACGGGCCCTCGGCGCTGACGACGGAGCGTGAGTAGTAGTTGACACCGAGGTAGTCCATGGGGGTGGCGATGGCCTCCATGTCCCCTGGCTCGACGCGCGGCGCGTCGCCGCCCAGGTGGCTCAGCACATCTTGCGGGTAGCCGCGGCCGAAGAGCGGATCCATGTACCAGCGCAGCAGGCGGCCATCTTCCAGCCAGGCGCTTTGCGAATCCTCGGGCGAGTCGGTGGCCGGTTGCACCGGCGCGAGGTTCAGCACGATGCCGAGCTTGGCGCGACAACCCTCTTTGCGCAGCGCCTGGACGGCCAGCCCATGGCTGACCAGCAGGTGGTGCGCGGCCTGCATCGCGACCTCGCGGTCCTGGATGCCCGGCGCAAAGATGCCGGTCTCGTGGCCGAGCGTGGCGATCACCCAGGGCTCGTTGTGGGTGCAGATCGATGCCACCCGGTCGCCCAGCCGGGCATGCATGCCCAGCGCGTACTCGACGAAGCGGTGCATCGTGTCACGGTTCGCCCAACCACCGCTGACCTGCAACTCCAATGGGAGATCCCAGTGGTTCAGGGTCAGGTAGGGCTGGATCCCACGCGACAGCAGGCCGTCGACGAGGCGCTCGTAGAAGTCGAGCCCCTTGGCGTTCCAGGCGCCACGGCCGCCCGGCCGGACCCGGGGCCAGGAGACCGAGAAGCGGTAGGCGTCGGCTCCCAGGTCGCCGAGCAGGCCCAGGTCCTCCTGCAGGCGGTGATAGTGGTCGCAGGCGGTGTCCCCGTTGCTGGCGTCGGCCACAGCCCCAGGAAGGCGGCAGAAGTGGTCCCAGATCGAGGGGCCCTTGCCGTCGGCGCTGGCGGCGCCCTCGATCTGGAACGCGCTCGTGGCGACGCCCCAGACGAAGTCAGGCGGAAACAGGCTGTCGGGCACGGGGTGGTGGGTGTTTGGCATGGGGGTCAGGGAGGCTTGAGTTCAGCGGGTGTCACTTCACCGCGCCGGCCGTCAGCCCGGAGATGAGTTGCCTTGACGAAAGCATGAACAGGACCAGCAGCGGCAGCGTGGCGATGGCAGACCCGGCCATCAGGGCACCCCACTCGGTGTCGACCGGGCTCTGCAGGCTGCGCAGTGCCAGCGGGAGCGTGTACATCTCCGGGCTGCGCATCACGCTCAGCGGCCCGATGAAGTTGTTCCAGCTGGCGATGAAGGTGATGAGGCCCAGCGTGCCCAGCGCGGGCTTGAGCAGGGGCAGGACGATGCGCCAGTAGATGCCGAACTCGCTGCAGCCGTCCATGCGCGCGGCCTCGATCAGATCCCGGGGCACGGATGAGCCGACGAACTGGCGCATCAGGAAGATGCCGAATGCACTGGCCGCGCCGGGGATGTAGAGCGCGCGAGGCTGGTCGATCCAGCCCAGCACATCCATGATCATGAACGTCGGGATCATGTTAATGAAGGAGGGCAGCAGCATCGTCGCCATCACGAAACCGAACAGGGCGTTCTTGAAGCGGAAGTCGAACAGCGCGAAGGCGTAGCCGCCCATCGAGCAGAACAGGAGCGTCAAGGCGGTCGAGGCGATGGCGACATACAGGCTCCAGCCGAGATTGCGCCAGAAGGGCAGCTTCGTCGTCAGGATCCGCAGGTTGTCGATGAAGTCGTTGCCGAACCAGAGCGGCGGAGGCAAGCTGAAAATCTCCGTGCGCGAGTGGGTCGCGAACACGAACATGAAGTAGAACGGCGCGAGCATGACCAGCGCGCCGATGCCCACCACGGCATAGGCCGCCCACGGAGCGAGACGATCGTTGTTCATCTCATTCCTCAGGCCGACGGGGCGCGCGGCTTGAAGGCGCGGTTGGTGGCCCAGGTGAGCAGGGCCACCAGGAAGAACAGGAGCCACGACATGGCACTCGCGGCGCCGAAATCGTTGAAGTCGAACGCCATCCGGTACAGGTAGATGGCCGCCGTCATGCCGGCTTGATCCGAGCCGCCGCGCCCGCCGGTCAGGATGAACGGCTCCTCGAACAGCTGCAGCCCGCCGATCACGCTGAGCGTGACGCCGAAGTAGATCATCGGCTTCAGGCTGGGCAGCGTGATGTGGAAGAACTGCTGGAACCGGCCGGCGCCGTCCATGGTGGCGGCCTCGTAGATGTCCTTCGGGATGGTCTGGAGCGCGGCCAGGTAGAGCACCACGTTGAAGCCGACATAACGCCAGAACACGATCATCGACAGCGCGGGCTTGATGTTCTCGGCCTGGTTGAGCCAGTCGATCCGCTCGGCCGGCAGCAACCAGCCGATGCCCGGCACCTCGGACAAGGCGCTGATGCCGAGATTGATCAGGCCGAAATCGGTCGAGAACAGCGAACTGAACATGATCGCGATGGCGACCGTCGAGGTGATGTAGGGTAGGAAGTAGGCCCCGACCACGCCATTGCGCAGGCCCTTGAACGAGGTGTGGATGAACACCGCCAGCGGGATGCCCACCAGGTGCTGCGGCACGCCGGAGGCAACCGCCAGCCAGGCGGTGTTCTTCAGCGACTTCCAGAACCACTCGTCTTCCAGGGCGAAAGCAAAGTTGTCCAGCCCGACGAAGCTCATCGCAGCCAACCCGTTGGTGGGCTCCCACGACTGGAAGGCGAGGTACAGCGAGAACAGGAGGGGGAACATCCCGAACACCATGAACAGCACGAGGAACGGGCTGATGAAGACGTAGGGTGCCCACTCGGGAGACAGGCGGAGAGCGGCAGACAGCTTCATGGTGCGATGTGTTCCGCGGGCTCAGCGCAGGGCGCGCTTCTCCAGCAGCCGCTGGGCGTCCGCCAGTGCGACGGCGATGTCCTTGCCCTGGTCGAGCACCTTGTCGAGCTCGGTGTTGATCACCTCGTCGGCGAAGGCGTCCTGCTTGTGAACACTGACGGCGACGATGTGGCGCGTCGCTTCCCGCCACATCGCCCGCGCAGGCTGCCCACCCAGGAATGGCAGGGGCTTGTCGAAGAAGGGGTCGTCGAAGGTTTCGACCAACGCCGGGAAGGCATCCTGCGACTTGAAGGCGGCGAGCTGGCGGTCGCGGTCCAGCGTCAGCAGCTGGATGAGCTCCCATGCCAAGGGCTTGCTGGCCTCGGGTGCACCCCGCGCGATCGCGAAGAAGGTGCCCCCCGACGCGGCCCAGGCGCCTTCGGGCAACTGCGCGGCCCGCCACAGGCCCTTGGTGTCGGGTGCCAGCCAGTTGCTCAGGTGGCCCGCCAGCCAGGCCCCGGACATCTGGGTGGCCAGCGTCCCGCGCTTGAAACCCTCGGACCAGTCGTTCGACCAGGCGGCAACGCGGGCGTCCAGCTTGTGGCGGCGGACCTGACGCGCCAGCTCGAAGGCGCGAACGAACCGAGGCGTGGAGACCAGCACACGGGATTGGCTGTCGAAGTACAGGCCTTCGCCCTGCCGGACCCCGGTGCGGATCGCGATGTCCTTCATGTCCCGCGCGTGCGCCATCAGGTATGCGCCCGTGGCCGCCTTGATCTTGACGCCGGCGGCGACATAGCTGTCCCAGGACCGCGTCAGGTCAGCCTCGGCGATGCCGGCTTTGTCGAGGATGTCCTTGCGATACAGCAGCGTTCCCGGGCCGATGTCGGACGGCACCGCCACGACCGCACCCTTGCGGTTGGTGGCCTGCTGGAACGCGTAGGGCACCCAGCGCGACTCGAACCGCCGGATGTCATAGGGCGGGCGCGACAGATCCTCCAACCCACCGCCCTGCGCGAACCGCCCGACGTAGCCCACCTCGAGTGCCATCACGTCCGGCAGGTAGAACGAGGTGGACATCGCGGTGGTCATCGCGGTGTGGTGATCGATCAGTTGGCGGCTGACGACCTTGACTTCGACGTTCGGGTGGCGCCTGGTCCATTCGGGGATGGCCGCGCGCACCATCTCGTCCACGGCCGGGAAGGCTGCCACCGTCAAACGCTGTTGTGCCCCGGCTCCGCCGACGAACAGGGCGGCCACGCTCAGGCCGAAGCCCAGCCGGCCCATCCTGCTCCGTCGTGTCGATTGCCGCATCCCGGTCCCCACTGGTGCTGCCCGATCCTGAGGCAGCCTGTAATAATGAAAGCGCTTTCAGAATATAGGCGGTCGACGCTCCAAGTGTCAATCGAGGGAAATCGCCAACCCCCGCATCAGCATTCAGACCGCTTGTGGGAGGCTGCCGGCCTGCTTGTTCGCTGGGACCGCCAGATCGATCAACCGGGGGCGCGGCAGGTCCAGCGCGGCCATCAGGGCGATGAAGTCGCCCCGGCTCCGGCCAGCGAGCCTCGGGTTGGTCGTGCGCTCCTCTTCGATGCACGAGACTCGCCGCCCACGGTAGTCGTGCCCCGGGTACACCAAGGTCTCGCCTGGCAACGTGAACAACCTGCCAGTGATCGCGTCGTACAGCTGCCCCGCGTCTCCCTGCTGGAAATCGGTGCGCCCACAGCCGCCGATCAGCAGCGCATCGCCGGTGAAAAGCCGGTCACGCCAGTGGAAGGTCATGCTTCCTGGCGTGTGGCCCGGGGTGGCAATGACGGCAAGCACTTCGTCGCCGAACGGCAGTTCGTCGCCGTCCAGCAGCGGCCGGTCATAGCCTGCTGCCTCGCACGCCATGCCCACCGCAGTGGGCGGCCCCTCGGGCAGCGACGCCTTCAAGGCGGCGGCCCCGGTGACGTGGTCGGCATGGACATGCGTGTCCAGCACCCAGCGGACCGCGGCCCCCAGCTCAGCCACCAGCGCCAGGTCACGCTCGCGCTGTTCCAGCACCGGATCGATCAGCACGGCCTGCTTGGTGCGGTCGCAAGCCAGCAGGTAGGTGTAGGTGGATGAAACCGGGTCGAAGCGTTGCAGAAACATGGTCGGGCGCCCTCGGTCAAGGCGAATAGCGTAACGCCAACAGCCTGCGGAAAACCGCTAGCCAGACACCCCCTAGTTTGAAGTAGGCTTGCAATCGCTTACAGAAGAACCGGCTGCGACAGGGAGACCGCCGCTCATGAACAGACTGAGCTTTCACAAGGATGCGGGCATTGACCTGCAGGGCCGCGCGCTGGATGCCCACCTCGCGCAGCTCGGGCTCCAGGCTGATCAGCTGGAGGTGGCACTTGACGCGCCGAATGGTGTGGTGCGGGTGAGCGGCTGCGCGCGGGACCAGGACACCCGGGAGCGCATCGTGCTGTGCTGCGGCAATGTGCGCGGCGTGGCGGAGGTCGACGACTGCATGACCGTGGTGATGCCCTCCGAGGTGTCGCGCTGGCGCTTCGTGCAGCCGGGCGAGACGCTGGCACGCATTGCGCTGGATCTCTACCGCGACGCCAGCAAGGCCCAGCTCCTGCACTCAGCCAACCAGCCCTTGATCGGCGCCGACAACGACCTGGCGGCAGGCTGGCTGCTACGCGTTCCGGTCTAGGGCCGGATAGTCGGTGTAGCCGCGCTCGCCGCCGCCGTACAGCGTGCTGGTGTCGAGCGGATTCAAGGCCGCGCCTTCGCGCAGCCGACGACCCAGATCCGGGTTGGCGATGAAGGCCTTGCCAAAGGCCACGAGATCGGCCTCCCCGCGTTCGACCACGCCTTCGGCCATGGCCTGGTCATAGCCGTTGTTCACCATCCAGGCCCCGGCAAAGCCGGCGCGCAGCGCGGCGTAGTCGAACGGCTTGACGCCCTTGTCACTCAGGTCGCGCGGGCCCCCGGTGGCGCCTTCGACCACATGCACATAGGCCAGGCCCATGGGCGCGAACCGCTCGACCACACGGCCGTAGAGCGCCTGCGCGTCGCTGTCCTGGCCCGCATCGTTGGCCGGGGTGATGGGCGACAGGCGCACGCCGGTGCGGCCGCCGCCGATCTCGCTGGTGATGGCGGCCAGCACCTCGGTGATCAGGCGGGTGCGGTTCTCCACCGACCCGCCGTAGGCGTCCGTTCGGTCGTTGATGCTGTCGCGCAGGAACTGCTCGATCAGGTAGCCGTTGGCCGCGTGCAACTCGACCCCATCAAACCCCGCCTGCATCGCCATGGCGGCGGCGTGGCGGTAGTCGGCGATCAGGCCCGGGATCTCGTCAGTGCGCAGCGCGCGCGGCTCCGACACCGAGGCAAAGCCACCGGCAATGAAGGTCTTGGTCTTGGCGGGGCAGTTGGTGGACGACACCGGCGCCGCGCCGCCCGGCAGCAGCGACGTGTGCGAAATGCGTCCCACGTGCCACAGCTGGATCACGATCCTGCCGCCCTCGGTATGCACCGCATCGGTGATTCGGCGCCAGGCCGTGACCTGCTCCGGGCTGTGGATCCCCGGCGTGTCGAGATAGCCCTGGCCCATGGGGCTGATCTGGCTGGCCTCGGTGATGATCAGGCCGGCGCCGGTGGCCGGGTTGGCGCGCTGGCGGTAGTACTGCCGCATCAGGTCGGTGGGCACCTGGCCGGCACCGGCGCGGTTGCGCGTCAATGGGGCCATCACGATGCGGTTGGCCAAGGCGATGTCGCCGACGAGGAGTGGGTCGTAGAGGGATGTCATGGGTGCAAGACTACAGGCAACCCACCGGCTACAGTGCGAGCTGGATCAAGCCCTTACGGGTGGCCGGCGCACCGCCAGGCCGCCCGACGACACGAGACTCTTCATGCTGGCCTACCGACACGCCTTCCACGCCGGCAACCACGCCGATGTGCTCAAGCACCTGGTGCTCGACCAGGTCTTGCGCTACATGACGGCCAAGGACAAGCCCTTCCGCTACATCGACACCCACGCCGGCGCCGGTGGTTACCTGCTGAAAGGTGCCCAGGCGCAGAAGAAGGCCGAGTACCGCGAGGGCATCAACCGGCTGTGGAGCCGGCCCGACCTGCCCGAGGCAGTGGCGCAGTACGTGGAGCTGGTGCAGCGCTTCAACCTGCCCGAGGCGGCACCCGGCGAGCCCGCACCGGTGCTGGAAAAAGGCATGACGCCTCCCCTGGCGCTGTACCCCGGCTCCCCGTCAATCGCCCGCATGCACCTGCGGCCGGGTGATTCGATGCGCCTGTTCGAGCTGCACCCCAGCGACGCGCGCACGCTGGCCGCGCACTTCGGTGGCCGCCAGGTGCAGGTGATCAACGAAGATGGCTTTGCCGGCCTGAAGGGCCAGATTCCCCCCTCGCCGCGCCGCGGGCTGGCGCTGATGGACCCCTCCTATGAGCTTGTCGGCGACTACGGCAAGGTGGTGGCCACGCTGCGCGAGGCGGTCACGCGTTTTGCCGAGGGCGTGTACGTGCTGTGGTACCCGCAGGTCAACCGGATCGAGGCCGCGCAGTTGCCCAAGCGCCTGATGGCACTGAGCCCCAAGGGTTGGCTGCACGTGCGACTGACCGTGAACAAGCCAGATGCGCAGGGCTTTGGCCTGTCGGGCAGCGGCCTGTTCGTGATCAACCCGCCGTTCACGCTG
>CAYJEC010000127.1:0-8079 GCA_964369025.1 uncultured Ideonella sp.
ATCCCCTCCGCCGCCCGCCCCCGGCGGCATCAAGGGCCGCCGCAAGAGCAAGAAGGACAAGCTGCGCGAGGCGGCCGCCGAAGCCGCCGCCCCGGCCGCGCGCAAGACCCGCGCACCCCGTTGACCAGGAGCACGCCACCATGATTTCCGGCACCTGCCATTGCGGCGCCGTCCGCCTGCAGATCCCTCGCAGGCCGCGCACGCTGACCAACTGCAACTGCTCGATCTGCCGCCGCTACGGCACGCTGTGGGCCTATTACCAGGCTGCCGAGGTGACAGTGGATGCCGAGCCGGGTGCGACCCATGAGTACGTCTGGGGCGACCGGATGCTGAAGTTCGAGCGCTGCGCCCACTGCGGTTGCGTGGTCTGCTGGCGCCGCATCGTGCCCGGGGGCAGCGGGCGCATGGGTGTCAACGCCCGCAACTTCGACCCCGCGTTGATCGGGCCGGCCCGCATCCGGTTGCTGGATGGCGCCGACACCTGGAAATTCCTGGATCCCGAATGAGCAACCCCTACCGCCCGACCACACGCCGTCAGCGCCTGGTGATCATCGCTGTGACCGTGGCCACGGTCGTTGGCCTGTGGGCGCTGCTGATCTACCGGCCGGGCTGGAAAGTGCAGCCCATCCCGGGCACGCCGCTGGCACCCTGCTCCCCCGGGCAGACGACCGCCTGCGTCGGCGGTCTGGCAAATGTCACGCTCTTGGCGCCCAGCCCACCCGCGTCAAGCTCTAGCCGTTGAATGCGCGCGCCTCGGTAGAAACCTGACGCATGGCCGCTTCAACGCAAGGCTGCCGGGGGTGTAGCGTTCCGAAGGGTCAGCGCAGGTCGCGCTTTGCCCGAAGGATGTCTGTCACGGTCGCGGTCGACACCTCAGCGAACCGAGACCCACTGCCGATCAAGCGCTCGGCCTGTTCATAGGCCCCCTGGTTCACGGCCTTGGCCACCGCTCCCGCCTCTTGGTGGAACTCCGCATGCTGGCCGATGAGTTGAACGAACGCCGGGTGCGAGCCCCAGCGCTTGCTGCCGGCGCCATGCAGCCACTGCCCCAAAGGGCAACGGTCGTCGCGGCACAGGGTTTCGGCGTCGAGCTTCTGTTGGTTGGCGATTGCACCTCGCAGCTTGACCTTCCAGGCGCGGTGCGCCTCGATGGCCTGATCGAAGTCGAACACCGCCGAGGCCTGGGAGGGCGCCGCCGCGGGCGCATTCAGGCTGCCGGCGGGCAAGCGGAACGCAGCCACCTTGCCGGCCAGCGCCGCAGCACGGTCGCGTAGCGCCGCGGCTGCGGCGGCTGTCTCCTCCACCAGAGCCGCGTTGCTCTGCGTGGTGCGGTCGAGTTCCTGTGCTGCCTGACCGACCTGCTGCACGCCGGTGGATTGTTCGCGCGCACCAACTGCGATCTGCTCCATCAGCGCGCCTACACGGCCAGCGTTGTCGACAGTGCGCTCGATGGCCCGCCGGGCGTCTGCGACCACCGCATTGCCGCTGTGCACCTGCTGGACACTGGTCTGGATCAAGGTCTTGATCTCGCGTGCTGCGGAACCGGATCGTTGCGCCAGCGCACGCACCTCGCTGGCCACGACCGCAAAGCCGCGCCCGGCGTCCCCAGCCCTTGCAGCCTCCACCGCCGCGTTCAACGCCAGGATGTTGGTCTGGAACGCAATGCCGTCGATGACGCCGATGATCTCGCCGATCCGGCTCGAGGACTGGCCGATGGATTCCATCCGGCTGAACACCGCCGCCATGGCCTGCCCGCCATCGTTGGCGGCGTCGGCATTCTCGCGCGCCAAGGTGGCGGCTTGTGCTGCGTGATCGGCAGTGCTGGCCACCGTGCCGGAGATCTGCTCCATCGACGCGGCAGTCTGCTCTAGATTCGCAGCCGTCTGTTCAGTACGCGACGACAGGTCCATGGCGCCGGTAGCGATCTCGCTGCTGGCATGCAGGATGTCTTCACTTCCGTCGCGCACGTCGGCCACGATGGCGCGCAGCGACGCCTGCATCTGCGCCAACGACACCATCAGCTCGGCCGCTTCGTCGTGGCCCCAGGGGTGCGGGTGAGTGGTCAGGTCGCCGTCGGTCATGGCGCGAAGGTGGCGGCGCGTCTCATTCAGGCCACCCGCCATCACGCGGTAGAAGCTCAGGAAAAAATAGGCGGCAAGCAGCATTCCCAGCAAGACCACAACCGCAATCAGAGTGGCCTTGGAATCCAACCTGGCCTGGCGGGCTGTCAACAGGTCGTTCAATTGATCCAGCATGGCCGCCTGCTGAGCCTGCAAGAGTCCGGCAAGAGCTGTTCCCGCGTCGGCAATGGCTGGCGCATCGCTCATGTCGCTTGCCAGCTTAAAGAAGCGTTGCTCGGTCTCTTCCACCTTGTCGAAATGAAGTGCCTTGGCGGTGCCGGGGTGCACCGTCTCAACCTTGGCCACCGCCACGGCCAACTGGCCGCGCAGCAGTTCGGCATAGGCCTGGGCACGGTGCATCTGAGCAACCTGGGTCGCGTCGCCCGCCCCTCCGCCTGCCACGGCCGCAGCCAGGACACGCAGGCGACCGACCTCCTCGGTCAACTGGGGGATGCGCATCAAGGCGCCATCCATCAGGTAGTAGGTGTCGATGTCGGGGTCCAGGGTCAGGTTCGAGCCATCCGTGGCCTGCCCAACGAGGTCAATCACCGCTTGGGCCGCAGCGCCGTGGCCGCTGAGCAATTGCTCACTGCCCGCACCTGCCGCCGGCAGGCCAGCCAGGCGTTCCTTCAGCAACTTGAGTGCCGGAGCGGTACCGAACGCGTCGCCGCTGGCGGCCTGGGCGGCGTCCACCTGCTTCAGGGCTTCGGCCACGGCCTCACGTCCGGCGGTGCCTTCTCCCTTCAGGGCGTCCTGGCGTTGCTGCATGACGGCTGGCAGCAATGGCATGACCACCCGGGTGAATGTCACCCCGTCGATCTCCTTGGCGGTGAAATCGCGCTGCTCGCTGTATTGGCTGAACCAGGCCCAGGCCAGCACCGCCAGGGGCAGCACGAAGCACAGGCTGACGATGGAGGCCTTCAGGGCAAAGCCCAGCCGGCGGAACAACCGGATGCCTGGGGCCCAGAAACCGTGGTGAGCAAAGAAGCTGCGGTCCGAGTTCGACGACGGGCGGCTGGCTGCGAGAGCGTGCATGGTGAGGGTCCCAGGGGAATGGGCCGAGAAGTGAAAGCGCTGCCGTGGTTTGTATCGCGCCACGCCCGATCAAATCTCTGGAAGTGATCGACCTTTGCCCGGTGTCTTTGTTGCACGCGCGCATTCGCCCACAATCGGTGCATGGACGAGGTGGACACGGTCGTCGTCGGTGCCGGCGTGGTGGGCCTGGCCTGCGCGCGGGCGTTGGCGCGCTCGGGCCGTGAGGTGGTGGTTCTGGAAAGCGAGAGTGCCTTCGGCACCGCCACCAGCGCGCGCAACAGCGAGGTGATCCATGCCGGGCTGTACTACCCGGCGGGCTCGCTGAAAACCCGGCTGTGCGTGCAGGGCAAGCGCATGATGTACGACTTCTGCGAGCGCCACGGGGTGTCCCACCGACGCTGCGGCAAGCTGGTGGTGGCCTGTGCGCCGGGTGAGTTGCCCGCACTGCTCAAGCTGCGACAGGCGGCCGAGGCGAACGGCGTGGCCGACCTGCAGTGGCTGAGCAGCGAGGCTGCGCGGGAACTGGAACCTGCCCTGGCGTGTGAAGCCGCCCTGCTGTCGCCATCGACCGGCATCATCGACAGCCACGGCCTGATGCTGGCCTTGCTGGGCGACGCCGAGGCGCACGGCGCCATGCTGGCGCTGCGCTCGCCCGTCGAAGCTGCCCGGGTGGCGCCGGGCGGCTTCGAACTGGACGTGGGCGGCGACACGGCCTGCCGCCTGCGTGCCCGCACGGTGGTGAACGCCGCCGGCCTGGGCGCGTGTGCACTGGCGCGCCGCATCGACGGCCTGGGCACCGAGCAGGTGCCGCCAGCCTTCTACGCCCAGGGCGCGTACTTCACGCTGTCGGGCGCGGCGCCGTTCTCGCACCTGGTCTACCCGGTGCCGGGTGAGGCCGGGCACCTGGGGGTGCACCTCACACTGGATCTCGGTGGGCAGGCCCGCTTCGGCCCCAGCCTGCGCTGGGTGCATGGCGTGGACTACCGCGTCGACCCCGCCGACGGCGCCGGCTTCGAGGCGGCCGTGCGCCACTACTGGCCCGGGCTACCGGCGGGGGCACTGCAGCCGGGTTATGCCGGCGTGCGGCCCAAGATCACCGGCCCGGGCGTGCCGGCAGCGGACTTCCGCATCGACGGGCCAGCGCGCCACGGCGTGCCGGGCCTGGTGAACCTGTTCGGCATCGAGTCGCCAGGGCTCACCGCCGCTCTGGCCATCGCCGACGAGGTGATCGCGCGCCTGACCTGATCAGGCCACCGGGCCGGTCAGGCGCTGGATCAGTTCGCCCATCTCGGCCAGCGCATCGGCACCCATGCGGGTGGTTCGCTGAAGCATCTCCCGCTCCAGTTCCTTCAGGCGCCATTCGAGCTCGCGCACGATGGTCATGACCTCCATGTGGAGCAGGGGATCCTGCAGGCTGGCCATCTCGGCCAGCAGGTGTTCCGGGCTGGCGGTGTCCAGGCCCGTGCTGGACAGCCCGGTCTGGATGCGCAGCAGGCGCTGAACGCCGAGTTCCAGCGTGGCCCGCCGCTCGCCGCGCGCGTTGGCGATGCGTTCGTCGATCCAGCCACGCTCCTGCGCGAAGCGCTGCAACGTGCCGACGATGCGGGCCACGCGAGGCACGGCATCGTCCAGAGGCAGAGGCTCGGCCAGGGCCTGCAACAGGTCGTCGCTGCTGGCCGCTGCGCTGGTCACCACTTCCAGCAGGTCTCGGCTGAACTCGCCGCTGACGATCTGTGTGGCGACCCGGGCGTGCATCGCCGGGGTCAGCCCCGATTCGATGAGGGCCATCAACCATTCGGAGACGGCCAGGATCTGCCCATCCAGAGTCAACCTGTCGCCGGCGACGCCACGAGGGTAGCCAAAGCCGTCCAGGCGTTCATGGTGCAGCAGCACCGCCTCGGCCACATCGCGGCCGGCGCCCTCCATGCCACTGAGCACCCGGTGGCCGACCACGGGGTGGCTGACGATGTGGCGCCACGGGTCGCCCTGCAGCAGAACACCGCGCTGCAGGTACTTGGGGTCGATGTAGAGCTCACCCACATCATGAACCAGCCCTGCCAGGGACAACATCCGGTGATGATCGACCGCGCCAGGCAGCAGGCGGCGCCCGATGGCCGTCGACAGCATGGCCACGCCGACCGTATGGCGCAGGCGATCGCCCTGGTAGTCGGCATAGACGGTGAGCAGCGACTGCACCGGCATCGTGAGCCGCAGTCGGCTGAGCGACTCCGGCACCGGCTGCGCGCGGTCGGTGGCGCACAGACCAGCCAGCAGGGCGTGCTGGTCGAGCAGTTCTTCGGCGATCGGGCCGAAGGCCTCCGGTATCACCCCGTCGACCACGCGCACGCAATCTTCCAGCGGCTTGCTGAGCTTGTGCTGCAGCAGGCGCTCCTGGACCTCGGGGTCGATGCGCGAACCCTTGGCCAGCAGCTTCATGCCGTTGCTGGCGATGATGTCCTCGCTGGCCTCGACCTCGCGTTTGCCGGCTGTCTCGACCACATGGTTGAGATAGTGGGCGTTGACGGCTTCCGGGGCCGCCTCACTGGTGTTCAACGCGAGCACTCCCGACATGACTTGCGGACCATTCTGGCCTGGGTCGAGCCCCCATGAGAAGCGGCGGCCGCGTTGGCGGCGAGGTCAATGCAACACGAGCAGGGGCAACAGGCTGCGGGCCAGCACGTTCTTGGTGTGCGAGCCGAACAGCATTTCACCGAAGGCGCCACGGCCATGGGTGACCATCACGATCAGGTCGCAATGGTGATCCCGGGCCGCCTGGACGATGGCGTCGTCGATCTGGTGGGTCCGCACGAAATGGCCGTGAAAGGTGACGCCAGCCGCATCGGCCCGGGCGCGGAACTCCGCCAGCACCTTGCGCGCATGGCTGGCGGCAGTGGCCTCGGCCTCCTCGTTCTCGCGCAACACGGCAGAGGGGTGCCGGCCGACCGTCGGCAAGGTGACATCGGGTTCGGCCACAAAGCCGGTGATGGCGGCATTGAGCTTGCGGGCCAGGCCGATGCTGGCGCTCATCGCGCGTTCGGAGATCTCGGTGCCGTCAACCGGCACCAGCAGGTGTTCATACATGGCGCGTCCTCCTTGGGGGGTGGGTTCGCGCCCGACTCTACGCGCCGCAGCGCGGCGAGTCTTGAGCGGCATCAACCGCTCACCGCCCGGGCGGTGAGGGTTCAGTCAATCACTGCGATGCAGCAGACGCAGGCGCAGGCGCAGACGCTGCGGCCGATGCCGGCGCCGAGGCGGCATGGGGTTCCTCGATGCCGTGCTTCTCACCGCTGATGTCGATGTCTCCGCCCTTGGAGAGCATGTACATCGCGACGGCGGCGAACACGGCAAAGGCGACGATGAGTTTCCACATGATGTTGGGTCCTGGGGTTGAATGGGCGAAGGATAGCGGGGGTGGCTGACGCGGAGGTTGCAGCGCTGAAATGAAACAGGCGGCCATCGAGGCCGCCTGTGGGTGAGGAGGAAGCCAAGAGGCCTCCTCGACGTCGGGATCAGTCGCCGGCGTAGATGTCCACGTCCTTGGTTTCCTTGACGAACAGCATGCCGACCACGAAGGTGAGGCTGGCGATGATGATCGGGTACCACAGGCCGTTGTACATGTTGCCCGTCTGCGCCACGATGGCCAACGCGGTCGCCGGCAGCAGGCCGCCGAACCAGCCGTTGCCGATGTGGTACGGCAGGCTCATCGAGGTGTAGCGGATGCGGGTCGGGAACATCTCCACCAGCATCGCGGCGATCGGGCCGTAGACCATGGTCACGTAGATGACCAGCAGCGTCAGGATGCCGATGACCAACGGCTTGTTGATCTTCGCCGGATCGGCCTTGGCCGGGTAGCCGGCGGCCTTCAGCGCTTCGCCAACCGCCTTCTTGAACTCGCCGTCCTTCTTCTTGGCTTCGTCAGCCGGCAGGCCGGTGGAGGCATAGCTCTCGACCACGGTCTCGCCGATGCTGATCTTGGCCGGGCCGGTGCCCACGACGTTGTCGTAGCTCACCGAGCTGGCCGACAGCACCTGCTTGGCGATGTCGCACGAGCTGGTGAACTTGACCGTGCCCGTCGGGTTGAACTGGAACGAGCATTCGGCCGGGTCGGCGGTGACGACGACCTTGTTCTTCGCCTGCGCGGCGGCGAGGTCGGGGTTGGCCGCCTCGGTCAGCGCCTTGAACAGCGGGAAGTAGGTCAGCGCGGCGATCAGGCAGCCGGCCATGATGATGGGCTTGCGGCCGATCTTGTCCGACAGCGAACCGAACACGATGAAGAACGGCGTGCCCAGGATCAGCGAGGCAGCGATCATCAGGTTGGCGGTGACCCCATCCACCTTCAGCGCGCCCGTCAGGAAGAACAGCGCATAGAACTGGCCGGTGTACCAGACCACGGCCTGGCCGGCGGTCAGGCCGACGAGCGCCAGGATCACGATCTTCAGGTTCTTCCACTGGCCGAAGGATTCGGTCAGCGGGGCCTTGGAGGTCTTGCCCTCTTCCTTCATCTTCTTGAAGGCGGGCGATTCATTCATGCTCAAACGGATCCACACGCTGATGGCGAGCAGGAAGATCGAGACCAGGAACGGAATGCGCCAGCCCCACTCGTTCCAGTCCTTCTCAGGCAGCCAGGTGCGGACACCCAGAATCACCATCAGGGACAGCAGCAGGCCGACCGTGGCCGTGGTCTGGATCCACGAGGTGTAGGCACCGCGCTTGCCCTGCGGGGCATGCTCGGCAACGTAGGTGGCCGCGCCACCGTATTCACCGCCAAGGGCCAGGCCCTGCAGCATGCGCAGGCCGATCAGGATGATCGGGGCGGCGATGCCGATGGAGGCGTAGTTGGGCAGCACGCCGACGATGAACGTCGACATACCCATGATCAGGATGGTCACCAGGAAGGTGTACTTGCGGCCGATCATGTCGCCCA
>CAYJEC010000128.1:0-8071 GCA_964369025.1 uncultured Ideonella sp.
TGAACTGCGCCTGGTACGCCGACATCCTGATGACCCTCACCGCGCCGGCCCTGGCCAAGGGGGCCGCCTCGTGAGTGCCGTGACCCGACTGGAGAGCGACAGCTTCGGCCCCATCGACGTGCCGGCCAAGGCGCTGTGGGGCGCGCAGACGCAGCGCTCGCTCGAACACTTCGCGATCTCGACCGAGCGCATGCCGCCAGAACTGGTGATGGCGCTGGCCCGGGTGAAGCGCGCCTGCGCGTTGGCCAACGCCGAGCTGGCGGGCCTGGGCAGCGCCACCGCAATGGCCATCGCCCAGGCTGCCGGCGAGGTGCTGGCCGGCCAACACGCCGACGAGTTCCCCCTCTCCATCTGGCAGACCGGCTCGGGCACGCAGACCAACATGAACATGAACGAGGTGCTGGCCAACCGCGCCTCCGAGTTCCTGGGAGGTGGCCGTGGCGCCGAGAGGCTGGTTCACCCCAACGACGACGTGAACCGCGGCCAGTCGTCGAACGACATCTTCCCGACTGCAGTGCACGTGGCCGCTGCGGTGGCGCTGGCCGGCGATCTTTTCCCCGCACTGCGGGCCCTGCGCGCCACGCTGGCGGCGCACGCCGAGGCCTGGGTTGGCCTGGTGAAGATCGGCCGCACCCACCTGCAGGATGCCACCCCGCTCACGCTGGGCCAGGAGGTCTCCGGCTGGGTCGCTCAACTCGACCATGCCGAGCAGGCGCTGGCCGCCACGCTGGGCCCGCTGCACGAGTTGGCCGTGGGCGGCACCGCGGTCGGCACCGGGCTGAACACCGACCCGAAGTTCGGAGCTTGGGTCGCCGCCCGGCTGGCCGAGGAGTGCACCCTGCCCTTCACCACGGCGGCCAACAAGTTCGCGGCGCTGGCCGCGCACGATGCACTGGTCAGCACCCATGGCGCGCTGAAGTTGCTGGCTGTCGCCCTGACGAAGATCGCCAACGACGTTCGCTGGCTGGCCTCGGGCCCGCGCTGCGGGCTGGGCGAGTTGCAGTTGCCCGAGAACGAGCCCGGCAGCTCGATCATGCCGGGCAAGGTCAACCCCACCCAATGTGAGGCGCTGACCATGGCCTGCTGCCAGGTGATGGGAAGCGATGTCGCCATCGGCATCGGCGGCGCATCGGGCCACTTCGAACTGAACACCTACAAGCCGCTGATCGCCCACAACCTGCTGCAGAGCATCCGCCTGCTGGCGGGTGCCATGGCCAGTTTCGACCGTCACTGCGCGCAAGGCATGGCGCCCGACCGTGAGCGCATCGCCGATCTGCTGGGCCGCTCGCTGATGCTGGTCACCGCCCTGGTGCCGCACATCGGCTACGACCGTGCGGCGGCGATCGCCAAGCAGGCACATGCGGAAGGACTGGGCCTGCGCGAGGCGGCGATCACATTAGGGGGTGTCAGCGCCGCGCAGTTCGACGCCTGGGTACGCCCCGAACACATGGTGTAGCACGCCGGTGGTAAGGTGGGGTCACCCCCGAAGGAGACCACTGAATGTCCAGTTTTCCCAGCGCCCCGCCCGTCCTTCGGCGTGAAGCGCTCCGCGATGCGCTGCTGGCCACCGTGAGCCTGCTGAAGAACCACCGGGCGGCGGAAATTGACGCCAGCTACATCGAAGACTATGTGGCCCTGAACTGGCTGGAGTGGAACGGTGGCGGCCTGCGCCTGACCATCACCGGCAGCAACGTCTGCAAGCAGCTCACCGTGCGCCCTGTCTGAGGCCGGGCACCCGGTGCCAAGGGGATCGGCACGAAAGGATATATTGGACGCGGGCTCACAGATGTGAGCCCGCCAGCAAGAACAGCCGGAGACACCCATGCCGCAGGACCTCGCCGCCAGGCTCGACCTTCCACGCCGCGCCATCGCGCTGGTACTCGCCGGCGGCAGGGGCAGCCGGCTGCACAACCTGACGGACCGGCGCGCCAAGCCTGCGGTCTACTTCGGCGGCAAGTTCCGCATCATCGATTTCGCGCTCTCCAACTGCCTGAACTCGGGCATTCGCCGCATCGGTGTCATCACCCAGTACAAGAGCCACAGCCTGCTGCGACACCTGCAGCGCGGCTGGGCCTTCCTGAAGAACGAGATGAACGAGTTCGTCGACCTGCTGCCTGCGCAGCAGCGCATCGACGAAGAGAGCTGGTACCGCGGCACCGCGGACGCGGTCTCGCAGAACCGTGACATCCTGGACAGCTACAACGCCGAGTACGTGGTGGTGCTGGGCGGCGACCACATCTACAAGATGAACTACGCGCTGATGCTGGCCGACCACGTGGCCAAGGGCCGCGCGTGCACGGTCGCCTGCATCGAGGTGCCGCGCGAGGAAGCCAAGGGCTTCGGCGTGATGGCGGTGGACGCCGACTGGAACATCACCGATTTTGTCGAGAAGCCCGCCGACCCGCCCAGCGTGCCCGGCAAGCCGGGCCACTCGCTGGCCAGCATGGGCATCTACATCTTCAATGCCAAATACCTGTTCGACGAACTCGAGCGCGACATGGCAGACCCGAACTCCAGCCACGATTTCGGCAAGGACATCATTCCGCGGGCGGTGCGCATGGCGCAGGCCGCAGCGCACCCGTTCGAGCTGAGCTGCGTCGGCACGCAACCCGGCCAGGCCCCTTACTGGCGCGATGTCGGCACCATCGATTCCTACTGGGACGCCAACATCGACCTCACCGCCACCGACCCGCTGCTGAACCTGTACGACAGGAACTGGCCGGTCTGGACCTACCAGCCCCAGTTGGCCCCGGCCAAGTTCGTGCACAACGAACCGGAAAGACGCGGCAACGCCATCGAGTCGCTGATTTCCGGCGGCAGCATCATCTCGGGCCAAGTGCTGCGCTCGGTGCTGTTCTCCAGCGTGCGGGTGCACTCGTACTCGCTCGTGGAGTGGTCGGTGCTGCTGCCGGAGGTCGAGATCGGCAGGCATGTGCGTCTGAACCGCGTGGTCATCGACCGAGGCTGCCGCATCCCGGACGGCATGGTCATCGGCCACGATGCCGAGGCCGACGCGAAGCGCTTCTTCCGCACCGACAGCGGCATCACGCTGGTCACCGCCGCAATGCTGGCGGCCCTGCCCGAATGAGGGTCCTGCAGGTCGCGTCCGAGATCTTCCCGCTGGTCAAGACCGGCGGCCTCGCCGATGTGATGGGCGCCCTGCCCCAGGCGCTGCAGGCGGCGGGTGCGGATGTGCGCCTGCTGCTGCCAGGGCTGCCGGCCATCCTGGATGCCGCGCAGGATCTCCAGCCCATCTGCACGATGGGCCCGCTGTTCGGCGCCGGCCGCGTCACGCTGCTGCGCGCGCGCCTGCCCGGCAACCCGGTGCCGGCCTACCTGATCGAGGCACCCTACCTGTACCGCCGCCCGGGCGGGCCCTACCAATCCGCCGACGGCGCCGCCTGGAGCGACAACCTGCAGCGTTTCGCCCTGCTGGGCTGGATGGCCGGCCAGATGGCAGGCGGCGCGATCGACCCCGAGTGGGAGCCCGAGATCGTGCACTCGCACGACTGGCACGCCGGGCTGGCCTGCGCCTACATGGCCGCACACCCGGCCACGACCGCGAAGAGCGTATTCACCATCCACAACCTGGCCTTCCAGGGCTTGTTTCCGGGCGCCGACTTCGCCCACCTGGGCCTTCCGCCGCGCTACATGCGGCCGCAGGGCCTGGAGTTCTACGAGCAGTTGTCGTTCTTGAAGGCCGGCCTGATGTACGCCGACCGCATCACCACCGTCAGCCCCACCTACGCACAGGAGATTGCCACCGCTGAGTTCGGCAGCGGGCTGGACGGTGTGATTCGCCAGCGAGCCGACGTGGTCTCGGGCATTCTCAATGGCGTCGACCCCGAGGTCTGGAGCCCCGCCACCGATCCCCTGCTCGCCGCCCGCTACGGCGCTGAAGATCTTGCCGGCAAGGCACGCTGCAAGGCGGCACTCCAGGCCGAGTTCAGCCTCGAGCCCCGCGCCGACGCGCCACTGTTC
Organism: uncultured Ideonella sp.; assembly: GCA_964369025.1. Taxonomy (GTDB): domain Bacteria; phylum Pseudomonadota; class Gammaproteobacteria; order Burkholderiales; family Burkholderiaceae_C; genus Ideonella. Next base: position 3,982 of record CAYJEC010000128.1, read on the forward strand.
TGCATCGTCAGCCGGCTCACATCGCAGAAGGGGCTGGATCTGTTGCTCGCCGCCCTGCCTGCGGCGCTGCAGGCCGGCGCGCAACTCGTGGTGCAGGGCACCGGCGATGCGGCCCTGGAAGCCGCCTTTGGCGCTGCTGCCCAGGCCCACCCGGGCCGGGTGGCGGTGTACCTGGGTTACGACGAAGACAGAGCCCACCGCCTGATCGGCGGTGCCGACGTGATCATGGTGCCCTCGCGCTTCGAGCCCTGCGGCCTGACGCAGCTCTACGGCCTGCGCTACGGCACGCTGCCGCTGGTGCGCCGCGTCGGTGGCCTGGCGGATACTGTGGTTGACGCCGAAGCAGGCGTGCACGGCACCGGCTTCACCTTCGGTGAAGCCACCGTGCCGGCCCTGGAGGCCACGCTGCGCCGCGCCATCGACACCTTCCACCAACCGGCTCGGTGGGCCGCCCTGATGCAGCAGGCCATGGCACAGGATTTCTCATGGCGCGAAGCTGCACAGCAGTACCTGGCGCTGTACCGCCTGGCGCGCGCCTGACCCCCTGCCTCAAATGCAATCCCGCGGCGTTCACCTCCAATACACCTTCCAACCCGATGGACAGCGTGGTGCCGACCTGCACAACCCGCTGTTCGACCTGCTCAGCGGCCTGCGCGAGCACGGCTCCATCCAGCATGCCGCCAAGGCCATGGGCGCCTCGTACCGCCATGTGTGGGGCGCCCTCAAGCAGTGGCAAGAGGTGCTGGGCGAGCCGCTGGTCACCTGGGTTCAGGGCCAACCTGCCAGGTTGACACCCTTCGCCGAGCGCCTGCTCTGGGCCGAGACGCGTGCACGCGTTCGCCTGACCCCGCACATCGAAGCCCTGCGCGCCGAGCTGGAGCGCGTGCTGGCCGATGCGCTCGACGGCGACCAGCAGGTGCTCACCGTCTACGCCAGCCACGACCTGGCCCTGCCGCTGCTGCGCGAGCAGGCCAGCGCCGGCCAAAGGCTGCACATCGACCTGCGCTTCGCCGGCAGCATGGATGCCCTGCGCGCACTGGGTGAGGGCCGCTGCCTGGTGGCAGGCTTCCATGTGCCGCCACTGAATGAAGGCGGCAACCTGTTTGCACGCAGCCTGAAGCCGCTGCTCAAGCCCGGCCGCCACAAACTGCTGGGCTGCACTCGGCGCAGCCAAGGCCTGATGGTCGCTCCGCGCAACCCGATGGGCCTGAACAGCCTGGCTGACGTGGTCACACAGGGCGCGCGTTTCGTGCAGCGCCAACCGGGCTCGGGCACACGCCTGCTCACCGAGCACCTGCTCAAGCAACAAGGCCTGCCACCGCCCGTGGAAACCGAACCGCACCCCGCCGAGGACAGCCACAACGCAGTGGCCGCTGCCGTGGCCAGCGGAGCGGGCGACGCCGGCATGGGCATCGAAGCAGCCGCCCGCGCCTTCGGGCTTGATTTCGTGCCGCTGCTGACCGAGGACTACTTCCTCGTCTGCATGAAGGACGCCCTGGATCACCCCGGCGTCACCCTGCTGCGCGATGCCCTGCAAGGCGATGCCTGGCGCCAGGCCATGGCCGCGCTGCCAGGGTACACGGCGCACCCGCAGAGCGGCGAGATTCTCTCGCTGACCCGCGCGCTGCCCTGGTGGCGCTATCGCGCCGCCAAGGCCAAGCCTTCATTGCCCAAGTACTGACCCAGGTGGTCGACGAAGACCCGTACCTTGGGTGAGAGCTGCCGGCTGGTCGGCCAGATCGCGTGAAATTGGCCACCGGCGTTGATCTGCTGATCGAGCACAGTGACCAGCTGACCTTCGGAAAGCGCATCGCGGACCAGAAAATCCGGCAGGCACGCGATGCCCAGGCCGAGCATCGCGGCACGGAGCACCGCTTCGACGTTGTTGCAAGCCAGGACCGGGCGCAGCCGGGCGTCGATGTCCGGCGTCGCATGCAGCATCGGCCAATCGAGCAGCTTGCCGGTATTCGGGTGCCGAAAGCGGATAGAAGCGTGCCCCTGCAGGTCACGCACCTGCGCAGGCGTGCCGTACCGTTCCAGATAGGCTGGTGAAGCGCACAGCAGGAGGCGAAACGGCTGCAGCGGCCGCGACACCAGGCTCGAGTCGGGCAACTCTCCGCTGCGGATCGCCATGTCGATCGACTCTTCGATCAGGTCGACAGTGCGATCGGTGAAGGTGATGTCGAGTTCGACCTCTGGGTAGCGGGTCAGGAAGTCCGGGATCAGCGGCATCAGGAAGTGGTGGCCGACGATCGGCGCGCTGACGCGCAACCGGCCCCGGGGCGCTTCGCGCGTGCGCGCCAGCATCGCCTGCGCGTCATCGAGGTCGTCGAGGACGCGCCGGCAGCGCTCGTGGAACAGGCGGCCCTCGACGGTGAGTTGCACACGGCGGGTGCTGCGGTGCAACAGCCGTACGCCGACCTCTCGCTCCAGCCGAGCCACCGCCTTGCCAACCGCAGACGCCGAAATCTCCAGCGTTCGGCCCGCCGCCACAAAGCTGCCCAGGTCCGCCGTCTTGACGAAAGCCAGCAGGCCACTCAGCTTGTCCATCGCCATGGAATGGCCCCCTATTAAAGCGGCTTGTTCCGCAATGAACCAATTCTCTGGCCATTTCCGTTTGATTCAGACTCGACTAGCGTGTGTGGGTCGCCATTTCGCAGGTCCGAGAGATGATTCCGCAAAGCAAGACGTTCCGTGTGACGGGCATCACCGCACTCTTGCTGCTGCCGCTGCTGCTGCAGGCTGGCGGCACGCATTGGGTGCGGTCGGCCGACACCTGCCTGCTGTACCTGATGTTGGCGCTGGGCATGAACATCGTGGTGGGCTATGCCGGCCTGCTGGACCTGGGATATGTCGCCTTCTACGCCATTGGCGCCTACCTGTTTGCGCTGCTGAACTCGCCTCATCTGAGCGAGAACTTCGCCGTGATCGCTGCCATCTTCCCGGCGGGGCTGCACACGCCATGGTGGCTGACGATCCCACTCGCAGCCCTGCTGGCCGCCTTTTTCGGCATGCTGCTTGGCGCGCCCACGCTCAGGTTACGAGGCGACTACCTGGCCATCGTGACCTTGGGCTTTGGCGAGATCGTGCGGATCCTGATCAACAACACGGGCGGCACGCCGATCAACCTCACGAACGGCGCCCAGGGCGTCGGCCCGATCGATTCGATGAGCCTGATGGGGCTCAACCTGGGCCAGCCGCTGGTCGTCGGTGAGCTTCACCTCGCGCCTGTCACGCTGTACTACTACCTCTTCCTCGCGCTGACGTTGACCGCGGTGGTCGTTTGCCATCGTCTGGAGTGCTCGCGCATCGGCCGCGCCTGGAAGGCCATTCGAGACGACGAGGTTGCGGCCGAAGCGATGGGCATCGACACGCGGCACCTGAAGTTGCTGGCCTTCGGGATCGGCGCCAGCTTTGGTGGCGTGGCTGGCGCCATGTTTGCAGCCTTCCAGGGCTTCGTTTCGCCTGAGGCCTTCACCCTGCAAGAGTCGACGTTCATCGTCGCCATGGTGGTATTCGGCGGGCTGGGCCACATCCCTGGGGTGGTCCTCGGCGCGATGCTGCTGTCGACGCTGCCCGAGGCACTGCGCTATGTGGCCGGTCCGCTACAGGCCATGACAGACGGCCGGCTCGACGCGGGCATGCTGCGCCCATTGATCATCGCACTGGCCATGATCTCCATGATGCTGCTTCGGCCCAGGGGGCTGTGGCCAGCACCCAGTGGCGACGGCCAGTCGCCGCCTCAAGGCCGAGTGTGGGTTTCCAGGCGAGGGCAGGTTCACGACGCGCAGCCGGCCTCGGCACCGAGTGCCGAAGCTCCGGTGAACACCGGCTCCGGGATGCGCCAGCCGTAGCGCACGGCGGTCAACTCGGCCAGGATGGCCACAGCAATCTCTGGTGGCGTGCGCGCGCCGTTCTTGATGCCCACAGGCCCGTGCAGACGCTCCAGCGATTCGGCGCCCATGTCGAAGTGCTCGGCCAGGCGCTGCTTGCGCTTGGCCTGGTTCACGCGCGAGCCAATGGCACCCACGTAGAAGGCCGGGGAGTTCAATGCCTCCATCAGCGCCAGGTCGTCCAGCTTGGGATCGTG
>CAYJEC010000129.1:0-8036 GCA_964369025.1 uncultured Ideonella sp.
TGGGCCAGAGCGGGCTTCCGCGCTTTCTTCACGCGCGGGGTGATGCTCAACGACGCGGCGGCGCTGAAGGCTCTCGCCGCCGAGGCTGGCCTGGATGCCGACGCCGCGGAGCAGGCCTGGAGCCATCCGCTGTGGAAAGACCGATTGAAGCGCGCTAACGAGGAGGCCATCGCCGCCGGTGTTTTCGGCGCGCCGTTCTTCGTGGTCGACGGCGAGCCGTTCTGGGGCAACGACCGCAAGCCGCAGATCGAGCAGTGGCTGGCCTCCGGGCCGTTCTGAGCCACCGAGAACCCGGGGCAATCGTTCAGTTCGCGCTGATCACGATCACTTTGCGCACCGGGGCCGCCGCAGGCGCTTCGCCAGCAGCGAATCGGGCCAACAGGTCCTGCTGTTGGGCCCGGGCCGTGGCGACGTTGGCCAGTTTCACGTGGCCGTAGCCCCGAATTCGTTCGGGTAGCCGGGCCAGGGCCAGGGCAGCCACCGCGTTCGACGCGTCGAGCTGCGGCAGCAGGGTCTCACGCAGCAGGCGCTCGTAGTCGTCGGCCAGTTGGCGCTCGATGCGCCTCTCCTCGGTGTGGCCGAACGGGTCCATCCAGCTGCCGCGCACGCGGCGCGCACGGGCCAGCCAACGGAAGGTGCCCATCATCCACGGGCCGAAGCTCATCTTGCGCGGCTTGCCATCGGCCCCTCGCCTCGCGAGCAGCGGCGGGGCGAGGTGGAACCGAAGTTGCCCCGCGTCCTCGAACTGCTCGGCCAGCGCCGCCTGGAACCGGCCGTCGGTGTACAGGCGTGCCACTTCGTATTCGTCCTTCACCGCCAGCAGGCGGGAGAACTGGCGCGCCACGGCCTCGGTGATCGGGCTGCCAGCCGACCCCGCCAGCTTCGACTCGGCCGCGTGCGTGGCTTCGACCAGTGCGCGAAAGCGCGCGGCCAGCGCGGTGTCCTGGTAGTCGGTGAGGAAGGTCACACGTCGCTCCACCAGCCCACCGGCGCCGAACAGCAAGCCAGCGCCAGGATCCTCAGCCGGCTGCACGCCCGCCAAGCGCTGCAGCGCAGACGGCTCCGCGGCGGCCAGGCGGCCGAGACCGAATGCCACCTTGTTCGATTCGACAGCCACGCCATTCAGCTCGATGGCCCGCAGCAGCGCGGCCTCGCTGACCGGCACCAGACCGCGCTGGAATGCCGCACCCAACATCACGATGTTGCTGGGCATGGTGTCGCCCATCATTTGCTGGGCAAGGCCTTGCGCATCCAGCGTGCTGACACGCTCGTCGCCCGCCGCGTGGCGAAGCTTGTCGAGCAGTGCACGTGCCTGCAGGCTGGCGTCCGGATTGCGCACGAAGGCCGCGGTGGCCAGCTCGTGGGTGTTGGCCAGCACCACGGTGCGGCCCTGCTTGACCGTGCCCAGCGCGTCGGCCGAGGCGCCGACCACCATGTCGCAGGCCAGCAGAACGTCGGCCTGCTGGGTGTCGATGCGAACCTGGTTCAGCAGGTCGGGTGTCGGCGCTACACGCACGAAGCTGAGCACCGCGCCACCCTTTTGCGCGAAGCCCATGAAGTCGAGCACCGAGCTTTGTTTGCCCTCCAGGTGCGCGGCCATGGTGATCAGCGCACCAACAGTCACGACACCCGTGCCACCGACCCCGGTGACCAACATGTCGAAGGGGCCGGTCCAGGCCCATGGGGCGGGCGAGCCGATACGGTCGAGCTCGCGCGCCAGGTCATCCGGCGTGAAGGCCGCGCCGGCGCGCTTCTTCAGCACCGCGCCCTCGATGGTCACGAAGCTCGGGCAGAAGCCATTCAGGCAGGAGAAGTCCTTGTTGCAGGAGCTTTGTTCAATTTGACGCTTGCGGCCCCAATCGGTCTCGACGGGGATGACGCTCAGGCAGTTCGAGGCCTGGCCGCAGTCGCCACAGCCCTCGCAAACAGCCTGGTTGATGAAGACGCGGCGCGGCGGATCCGGGAACTCCTTCTTCTTGCGGCGCCGGCGCTTCTCGGCGGCGCAGGTCTGGTCGTAGATCAGCAGGGTCACGCCGGGCACGTCGCGCAGTTCGCGCTGGACCGTGTCCATCTCACTGCGGTCGTGGAAGGTGGTGCCAGCGGGGAACTCGCCATGGTGGCCGATGTACTTGTCGATCTCGTCGGAGACGATCACCACGCGCCGGGCGCCCTCGGCCTCGACCTGGCGGGCGATCTCGGGCACGCTGATGCTGCCGTCCACTGGCTGGCCACCGGTCATCGCCACCGCGTCGTTGTAGAGCAGCTTGTAGGTGATGTTGGCACCCGCGGCGATGGCCTGCCGGATCGCCAGCAGGCCCGAGTGGAAGTAGGTGCCGTCACCCAGGTTCTGGAAGACGTGCTTCTCCTTCGTGAAGCGGGAGTGGGCGACCCAGTCGACGCCTTCTGCACCCATCTGGATCAGGCCCGAGGTGCCCCGCTCCATCCAACTGGCCATGAAGTGGCAGCCGATGCCGGCCAGCGCGCGTGAACCCTCCGGCACCTTGGTGCTGCTGTTGTGCGGGCAGCCGGAGCAGAAGTAGGGCTGGCGCTTGACAGCGTCGGCCTCGTTCGACAGCAGGCAGGGCATCAGGAAGTCGACCACCCGGTCGCGCCTGTCCAGCGCCGGGTTCAGCCTCGCCAGCCAGCCGGCCAAGGTCGGCATGATCCGCGACGGCCGCAGTTCTCCGAGCGCCGACAGCAGCGGCTCGCCCTCGGGCGTGGTCTTGCCAGCGATGCGCGGGCGCTGGCCGTCCGGCAGGCCGTAGAGCAGTTCCTTGAGCTGGCGCTCGACCACCGGTCCCTTCTCCTCGATGACCAGGATCTCCTCGAGGCCGCGCGCGAAATCCAGCATGCGCGTGGGCTCCAGCGGGAACACCAGGCCCACCTTGTAGACGCGCACCCCGGCGGCGGCCAGGGCGTTCGGGTCCAGGTCCAGGCGCCGCAGCACCTCCATGAAATCGAAGTGCGCCTTGCCCACGGTGACGATGCCCAGCGTGGCAGCCGGGCTGGCGACGATGTGCTTGTCCACCGAGTTGATGCGGGCGAAGGCGCGCACGGCATCGAGCTTGGCGGCCAGTCGTTCCTCCAGCCCCAGCGAAGGCAGGTCCACCGACCTCACGTGCAGGCTGCCGATGGCGGCCGGCACCGGGTGGTCCACCGGCAGGCCGAAGCCCACCGGCATCGCGTCCAGATCCACCGTCATGCCGGATTCGACGACCTCGGAGAGCGCCTTGAAGCCGACCCAGGCGCCCGAGAATCGCGACAGCGCCCAACCGTACAGCCCGAACTCCAGGTACTCGGCCACGTTGGCAGGGTGCAGCACCGGCATGCTCCAGGCCTGCATGGCCAGGTCGCTCTGGTGCGGCATCGATGAGCTCACGCAGCCGTGGTCGTCACCCGCCACCACCAGCACGCCGCCCTGCGCGCTCGAACCGTAGACATGGCCGTGCTTGAGCGCGTCACCCGAGCGGTCCACGCCCGGGCCCTTGCCGTACCACAGGGCGAACACGCCATCGACCGTGCGCTGCGGGTCCAGCGCCACACGCTGGGTGCCCAGGCACGCGGTGGCGGCCAGGTCCTCATTGATGGCGGGCATGAACTGCACGCTGGCCGCCCCCAGGAACTTCTTGGCCTTCCACATCTGCTGGTCGACCATGCCCAACGGGCTGCCGCGGTAGCCGGAGACAAAGCCGGCGGTGTTCAGCCCGGCGGCTTCGTCGAGGCGCTTCTGCATCAGCGGCAGGCGCACCAGCGCCTGGGTGCCCGTCAGGAAGACCGCGCCGGAGGCCGCAGCGAGGTTGTCGCTCAGCGCGTAGGGGCGCAAGGTGGGCAGGGTGGTCATGGCTGGCGAGTGGTGGGGTGGCGGCGGTCCGGAGATGCTAGGGACAACCTTGGAAAGAAATTGACCTGATTGTTCGCCTATTTGGCTATCCTTGAGCATGGATGTTTCACCAATGAGGAGAATCTGGATTGATTGAACTGGATCGGGCCACGCGCCGGCTGATCGACGCCTTGCAGCGCCAGGGCCGGCAGAGCGCACAGCAATTGGCCGAGGCGGTGGGCATGTCGGCCACGCCGGTCTGGCGCCGCCTCAAGGAGTTGGAACAAAGCGGGGTCATCCGCCGCGAGGTGGTGCTGATGGACCGCGAAAAACTTGGCCTGGCCATCTGCGTCTTTGCCCATGTCTCGCTGGTTCGCCACACCGATGGCGCTGTGGAGGATTTCGAGCGCCTGGCGCTCTCAAGCCCCGAGATCATGGAATGCGCCAGCATCACCGGCGAGGCGGACTACATGATCAAGGTGGTGGTACCCGACATGAAGGCCTACGACCGCTTCCTTCAGGAGCGGCTGTTCAAGCTGAAGGGCGTCTCCAGCATCCGCACGAACGTGGTGCTGCGGGAGGTGAAATATGAAACCGCCTTGCCACTCCCACCCGCCTGAGCGGGCTTCCGCGACAATGCGCGGATGACTTTGAGTGAGCATTTCCGCACCACCGCGCGGGCCAATCACCTGGCGAACCGCCGCCTGGCCGGTGCTTTGGCGTTGTTGGCGGCCGAGGATTTCCACGCCCCGCGCACCAGTTTCTTTCCCAGCTTGTCCCGGACGCTGGACCATCTGCTGGCGGTGGATATCTACTACATTGCCGGCCTGCACGGCGAGGCCGACATGGTCGACCAGTACCGGCAGTTCAGCCCCAGCCCGGACGCCGCCGACTGGGCCCGCCGGCAGACCGTGAGCGACCTGCGCCTGATCGACTTCTGCGATGCGCTGGACGACGCGGCCATGAACCGCGCCGTCACGCTGGACCGCGGTACGCGGCTGGAGACCAACCCGCTTGGACGCACCTTGGCACATCTGGCGATGCACCAGACACACCACCGGGGCCAGGCCCATGCCATGCTGTCCGGCACGGGCCTCAAGCCGCCGCAACTGGATGACTTTCTCCTGCCCGCCGACGCCCCGGCACGCCGCGCCGACCTGGCTGCCCTCCACTGGTCTGAAGCCCTGCTGATGGGCGAGGACGCGCAGACCGCAGTCTGAGCCCCCGGCCCTGTGGGGCCCCCTTGTTTCCCCTGGATGCTCCGTGCGTGGAACACGCGCGGATCAACCGAAGCTGATCGTGATGCGCATGCCGACCCCGTCCCGCAATCTCCCGACCGTCTGGCTGGATGTCTTCAAGCTCCTGGCCGCCCAACTCATCGTCTGCCATCACCTGGCCTTGTACGGCCCCATGTCCGAGGTGGCGCACCCCCTTGCCACCGACCTGCTGGACTGGCTGGCCGACCCGGCGCGCCTGGCCGTCCAGGCGTTTTTCGTCATCGGCGGCTTCCTGGCCGCCGAAACGCTCTGGCGCAGCCCCGGCGCCCCCACCCCGAGCGCCTGGCGGGCCCTTCCGGCCGTGGCCTGGCGCCGCTACGTGCGCCTGGCCAGCCCCTTTGCCGTGGCCTTGCTGGCTGCCGTTGCGGCGGCCTGGGTCGCGCGCACGCTGATCGATCACCCCACCATCCCGGCCGAACCGGCGTGGGGCCAACTGCTTGCGCATGGCCTGCTGCTGCAGGACATCCTGGGCATCGATGCGCTCTCGGCCGGCATCTGGTACGTGGCCATCGACCTCCAGCTCTACCTCTTGGTGGCCTGCCTAGCGGCCTTGGTCGGTCGGGTGGCTGTCGCTCCGGCGGACCGCGGCTGGGCTGGTGCGGTGCTGCTCGGGGCGGTCATGTTGATGTCGCTGCTGGTGTGGAACCTGCAGCCGGCGTTCGACGCTTTCGCGCCCTACTTCCTGGGCTCCTATGGGCTGGGTGTGCTGGCGCGCTGGGCACGCCACGGTGAGCGGGAGCGCCGTTGGGCCCTGGCGGCCATGGTGACGCTGACCGGTCTCGCGCTGGCGGTCGAATGGCGCACCCGCATCGCCCTGGCGGGTGTGCTCGCCGGGCTGCTGGCCGTGCTGCCCGCGAACGCGGCCGCGGCAGGGGCGGCACGCGGCCGGGCCACCTTGGCGGCCGCGGCCCGCATGTCGTACGCGCTGTTGCTGATCCACTACCCCGTGCTGCTGTTGGTGGGCGCCATCGTCGGCAGCCTTTGGCCGGAGTCGGCGCCGGCGCATGCCGTCGGGCTGGTGGCCGCCTGGGGGCTAAGCGTGGCCGCCGGCTTCGCCTTGCATCACACGGTCGAGAAGCGCGGCCTGTTTGCCCGCCGGCAATCGGCTCTGATGTACCGCACGCCCGACCAGCGCTTCGGTTGGTCGCAGCGGGGCACCTGAATCCGGCTCAGCCGGCCCGGCGCAGCGCGCTCGACACCTCGGCCCGCAAACCGCGCAGCGCCGCCAGCTCGGCACCGGGGGCCTGCACAGCGCTCCAGAGCATGGCTGAGACAGCGACGGCCGTGGTGTCGATGTCGGCCGGCCGGGCGCCTTGCGCCACCGCCTCCCACAGGATGTGCTCCATCGGCCCCAGCACCATGGTGCGCAGCAGGCGCAGCGGCATGTCTCCCCGGATCTCGCCACTGGACTGCCCGCGGGCCAGCAGGTCCATCAGCGGGGCGGTGTAGCGGCGCTGCAGCGGCTGGAAGCTCTCGCCCAGTTCCTGGCCCTTGCTGCGGCCCTCGGACAGCACCAGGGCACACAGGCCGGTGCCCTGAACCAGGAACAGCCGCAAGTGGGTGCGGACGAAGAAGTCGAGCTGGGCGCGCACCGGCTGCTCGCGCGGCAGCCCCTGCTCCATGGTGGCAATGATCTCGTCGTACCAGTCGCCGATGACCCGCACGCACAACTCGCGTTTGCCGCGGAAGTAGGTGAACACCGTGGCCTCCGACACGCCCAGGCGCTGGGCAATCTCGGTGGTGGTGGCGCGCTCGTAGCCTTTTTCTGCGAAGACCTCGCGGCCCACGCGCAGAATGTCGCGGATGCGTTGCTCGCTCTTGGCGCTGGCCGGGGCGCGGCGCACAGGGCGAGGCGCGGCAGGGGTCTTCGGTGGCATTTATTGAGTATCACTCAATTAATGCTTGCCGGGCAAGCTGCTCGCTGCTAGATTGCAGGTCTTTCGGTGAGCACTGGCCATGACTTCGGCAGGATCCAGAGTGTTCATTGAGGTTTACTCAGAAATTGCACCCGCAGGAGACACGATGTTCGAATCCACCTTCAGCTTCCCCCTGGGCGAAGACATCGCCGCGCTGCGCGACGCCGTGCGCGACTTTGCGCAGAACGAGATCGCGCCGCGCGCTGCGGGCATCGACAAGGCCAATGAGTTTCCGGCCGACATGTGGAAGAAGCTGGGCGACCTGGGCGTGATGGGTCTGACCGTTCCGGAGGAGTTCGGCGGCACCCAACTCGGCTACCTCGCCCACATGGTGGCGATGGAGGAGATCAGCCGCGCCAGCGCCTCGGTGGGCCTGAGCTACGGCGCGCACAGCAACCTGTGCGTGAACCAGATCAACCGCAACGGCAGCGCCGCGCAGAAGCAGAAATACCTGCCCAAGCTGATCAGCGGCGAGCATGTGGGCGCACTGGCCATGAGCGAGCCAGGCGCCGGCTCCGACGTGGTGAGCATGCGCCTGAAGGCCGAAAAGCAGGGCGACCGCTATGTGCTCAATGGCAGCAAGATGTGGATCACCAACGGCGGCGACGCCGACACGCTGGTGGTCTATGCCAAGACCGACCTGAACATGGGTGCGCGCGGCATGACCGCGTTCATCATCGAGAAGGGCTTCAAGGGCTTCAGCAAGGGCGAGCACCTGGACAAGCTGGGCATGCGCGGATCCAACACCTACCCGCTGTTCTTCGACAACTGCGAGGTGCCGGAGGAGAACGTACTGGGCGGCGAGGGCAACGGCACCAAGGTGCTGATGAGCGGGCTGGACTACGAGCGCGTGGTGCTCTCCGGCGGCCCGCTTGGCATCATGGCGGCCTGCATGGACACAGTGGTGCCGTTCGTGCACGAACGCAAGCAGTTCGGCCAAAGCATCGGCGAGTTCCAACTGATGCAAGGCAAGCTGGCCGACATGTACTCCACCTTCCAGGCGTGCCGTGCCTACGCTTACGC
>CAYJEC010000130.1:0-8019 GCA_964369025.1 uncultured Ideonella sp.
ACGGTCGTGGTCCAGGTCGATGCCGGCTGAGGCGCGGTAATCCTCGCAAGCGGAGTGGATCGCTTCGGGGCGGCAGAAGCAGCGTTCGTACTCTGCCAGGGCCTCGGGTTCGATGTAGGCCAGGCCGCGCGAGCCCCAGCCGCCGAGCTTGGCGTGCAGGTAGCCCTTCGCGTCGCCACCGATCATCCGCTCGGGCAGAGGTGCCGGTTGGATCAGGTGGAACCAGTGGTAGTAGGCGCTCGCGAAGGCCATGTCGGTCGCGGCGTACATGTCCAGGGTGGGAGCGATGTCGATCAGGGCCAGACGGCTCACCGCGCTGGGATGGTCCACGGCCAGGCGGTGGGCCACGCGGGCGCCGCGGTCGTGGCCGGCCAGGCCGAAGCGCGAGTGCCCCAGCCGGCGCATCAGGGCCACCATGTCGTCGGCCATCGCACGCTTGCTGGAACTGGCGTGATCCGCGCTGCCGGTTGGCAGGAAGGAGTCGCCGTAGCCACGCAGGTCGGGCATCACCAGAAAGAAGCGGTCCTCCAGCAGGCGGGCCACACGATGCCACAGCACGTGGGTCTGCGGAAAGCCGTGCAGCAGCAGCAGCGGCGGGCCAGCGGCGTTGCCGCCGGTGCGTGCGGCCAGCGGGATGCCCTGCACTTCGTGCCTGGCCCAGGTGAAACCGTTGAACCATTCCATGGTGGATGCCCCGTTCTGGTGGTGGCGAGGCCAGGGTGATACCACAGCCCGAACGTGAAGGCGCCCGGCACCGAGGGAACACTCGATGCCGGGCGCCGGGGCGCCTTTCAGCGGGGGATCACCAGGTCTTCAGTGCAGAGCGGATCTCGTCGCGGTACAACTCGTTGGCAGCGGCGCTGTAGGCGTTGGTGTAGTTCACGTCCTCCTGGCAGTTGGTGCCCGGGGCGTCGTAGTCCTCCCAGCAAGACACCGGGGTGTCGGAGATCAACCGGCCGAACGAGTAGGTGCGGTAAGTGATCAGGCCGCCGCGGCCCTTGATCGGGATCTGGATCAGGCCGGCGCCGGAGCGCACGATCACCTTCTGCCCGCAGCCGGTGCCGCCGTCACCCAGGCAGGTGCCGTAGCTGCCGCCCTTGCCCCAGGTCTTGACCAGGTCGCCGAACTGCGCTGCGATGGCGCTCTTGCCCACTGCGGCCGCCTCGGCGTTGATGATCGCCTGCAGCGCGTCACTGGCACCGGTGGCCGGATTGGCCGACTCGAAGAACTCGTCCCGCGCCGAGTTGGCGTTGGTCAGCAGCGACTGGGTGTAGACCCCTTCGTAGATGCGGGCCAGGTCAGCGGCGCTGGTGTCGTTGCGGCGAGCGGCCGGGTCGTACTTTCCGGTGGTGAAGTTCCAGTAGGCGCAGCCGATGTTATGGCGCAGCGTGGTGCTGCCCATGCCGGCCGCAGTGGCCGTGGCATTGAAGGGAGTGAAGCCGCCGTAGCGCAGCACCGTGCCACGGGTGGTGCGGTTGTCCGAGATGCGCATCATCTCGTCCAGGCCCGTCTCGAAGTTGTAGTTGGTGCGCTTGTTGGTCGCGTTTTCCTTGGCCGGATCGGGGCAGGCGTCCTTGCCGGCGATGGGGTCGTACTCGTAGTAGGTGAAGGCCGAGTTCAGGACATCGTTGCCGGCCTCGACCTGCTGCATCGAGTGCAGCAGGTGCAGCGATTTCAGCGCGCTGGCCGTCTCGGCGCGGCGGCCACTGTTCAGATCCACCTTGACCGAGCTGCTCACCTGTTTCAGGTAGGACTCGAAGATGCCCTTGGTCGGGTTGCCGTTGGCGTCCAGGAAGGTGCTGCCCAGCAGGCTGCGCATGCGGCGGGTGCTGTCGTTGGCGTTGTCGATGAAGCTGGCGTCGTACCGGCGCTTGCCGTTGGTGTCGACGTAGGTGGTGATGTCCACCGGCCGCGAGGCCAGCTGCAGGCCGTAGTTGTTCAGGTCGGCCATGCTCGAGAAGCCGTACTGGTACCACCAGGCTGACGAGTCGGATCCTGTGTTCTTGACCTGCACGAAGCTGTACTTGCCGTCGGCCTGGCGCTCCAGCTTGACGATGCGGCCGTTGAAGGAGCTGACCTTGCTGGCGATGCTTGAAGGCGACATGTTGATCCACCACTGCCAGCTCTTGGCGTCGGCGCCAGTGTTGGCCACCAGTGCGGCGGTGTACTTCTTGACGCCACCTTCGGTGTAGGTGTCCAGGTCGATCAAGCGGTGGCCTGAGGAAGTGATGTGGCTGCTGATCTGCGCCGAGCTGACGCCCATCAGGTAGCTCCATGCGCGCGCCGCGCCGGCCGTGTTCGAGACCATCACGACCGCATAGCGGATCACGCCGCCACCGATGTCATAGGGCTCCACCTCGATCAGGCGGCCGTTGTTGGCATTGACACGGGTGGTCACGTCGGCGGCCGTCAGGCCGTAGTACCACCACCAGCCGGGCACCGCGTAGACGCCGCTGTTGGGCACCATGCGAACGGTGAAGCGCGGGGTGCCGCCGCTCACCGAATAGACCTCCAGGTCGGTCAACCTGGCGCTGTTGGCGGTGAGGTAGCTGCTGACTTGCGCAGCAGTGACGTTGGTGTAGGTCCACCAACTCGTGGGCACGTTGATCGAGTGGTCATCGGTCAGCGCGGTGGTGTCCAGCGCCTCGGGCTGGTTCATCGCGGCCTGGGCCGTTTGGCTCATGCCGCACAGTGCCAGCGCGGCCGCCATCAGGGCGGTCAGGCGCAGGGCTCGGGTGGTCTGAATCGTCTTCATGGGGTACTTTCGCTGTTTGGAATGGACAGGTGGGGGACCGTTGTCCAACCCGGCGGACGCCGCGTTGTCACGCTCCTACCTATCAATTCGCGCTGGCGAGCCGGAACCGGACATTTCCCGGCGCCTCAAGTTAGGGCCCCCATTCGGGGGGGCTTACAAGGGCGCCACCACCCGGGCTGGGGCTGGGCTGCCGCTCAGCTTCTGGAAGCGCTCCCGTGCATCGCGGGCCAGGGGCTCGGCCAGTGAGGTGCGCCCGCTGGCCTGCAGCCATTGCGCGCGGACGAGGTCGGCAATGGCAAGATCCGGGTGCGGGACCGCGTGGGCGGCCTTCAGCAGGTTGGTGGCGTCGGTGATCAGCGGCTCTGCCTGCACGGGCTCGCCGGCGGACAACCATGACAAGGCAAGGGTCAGCCGCGCCTTGGCCAGACCGATCTTGCCGCTTGGCCCCATCGCGGCACCAGCCCGCTGCCAGACCTCCGCGGATTCGGTGGCGGACGCCACCGAATCGCGGTGCCGGCCGATCATGCTCAGTGCGCCGGCCCGGTACATCAGGGTGGCGGCGTGGCGGGTGTCCTTCTGGCCGGCCGCAACTTCCTCGGCCAGCAGGGGATCCAGAACAGCCAACGCGTCGCCCGGCTTGCCGGCCAGCACCAATGTGGCGCCCAGGCGGCGCACCACGCCGCGCACCTCCGAGGCCGACAGGGTGGACTTGGCGCGCGCCAGCCGGACGGATTCGCGCGCCTTGGCCTCGGCATCGGCGAATGCTCCGGTGCGCGCCAGTGCCAACACCAGGAACGACATGTTCAATGCCGTTTCGCTGTCTTGCGGCCCGTAGAAGGCGATCGCCCGTTCCAGGTTGCGCCCAAAAACCTCGCCGGCCTGGGCAAACTGCCCCGCATCGATGTGCACCATGCCCAAGGTGCGTGAGGCCTGGATCGACTGGGTATTGTTCGGCCCGGCGAGCCGGTCGAGCTCGGCGATGGCTCGGCGCAGCGAGTGAGTCGCCTCGGGCCAGCGGCGCAGTTGCCATTCGGCATAGCCGACGTCGCCAAGGATGATGGCAGCCCCCATGCCCTCCTCGGGCCAACTCCTTTCCAGCAGTGGTTCCAGCCGCCGCAGTTCCGCCACCGCCTCCTCGTGCCGGCCCTCGGTGGCGAGGCTGACCGCAATGCGCGTCCGCGCGCTCAGGACTTCATAGCCGTCTTCACCCAAGTGCTTGCCCAGGTCGGGCAGCATGGATTCGAGCAACTCCCTGCCCTCGGCGTGACGTCCCATGTCCATCAGGTTGTCGGCAATGCCGCTGCGCAACCGCAGCCACATCTCTGGTTGCTCTTGGGCCTGCCGTTCGATCGCCGGTCGGGCCAGTTCCATCGTGGCGAGCGAGGCCTGATGCTGGCCAAGAGTGGTCTGAACGAAGCCCAGCGACAGGCGCGCGTCGGCCAGGTCCAGGCTGTCGGGCCCCTGAGTCTTCGTGGCCAGGGCCACCCAGCGCTCGGCCAATGGCAGTGCACGCTTGCCCTCGCCCAGCTTCAGGTAGATGCGGACCAGCACCCCGGTCAGTTTGGCGTTCAACTCCGGCGTGCTGCCGAGCGTGGCCTCGAGGTCGCGCTCCCCGCGTGCCATCAGGTCGCGCACGGTCAGCTCGCGGCCCTGCGCCCGCGCGGGATCGGCCTCGTTGAAAAGGCCCACGAGAAACTGCTGCACCGCCTGGGCGCGTGCAGCCTCGCGTTGCGCCACTGTGGCCTGGTGCAGCGCGACACCGGTACCGGCGATCAGGGCCAGCGCCACGCCGCCCACAGCACCAACCTGCCAGCGGTTGCGGCGGATGAACTTGGCGGCTCGGTAGGTGGCTCGGCTGGGATGGGCCAGCACAGGCTCATTGCGAATCCACCGTACGAGGTCCTGCTCGAAGGCCTCGGCCGATGGGTAACGCTCGGCAGGGTCCTTGCGCAGGGATTTCAGGCTGATGGTGTCGAGGTCCCCGCGGAGTTGCCGGCGCAGGCCGGACAGGTGCGCGCCGCGCAGCGCGGCCGCGCCCTCGGTGGTGGGCATGCGGCTGGGCTTGGTCGGGTCGGTGCCCAGAATGGCCTCTTCCAACGCGCCGCGGCTGTCGCGCGCCAGGCGGTAGGGGCGCTGGCCGGTGACCAACTCATAGAACACCACGCCCAGCGAGTACACGTCCGACGCCGTGCCGATCGGCTGGTGGGCAATTTGTTCGGGCGAGGCGTAGTCCGGCGTCATCGGCGCATGCAACCACTCGGTGGGGGCCTGGTCGCGCGGTTGCTCGCCGTCGTCCAGCAGGGTGGCGATGCCGAAGTCCAGCAGCCTCACCTGGCCCTCGGGCGTGACAAATATGTTGGAGGGCTTCAGGTCGCGGTGCACCACCAGCCGGGCGTGGGCGAACTGCACCGCCTGCAGCACCTGAATGAACAGGCCGATGCGCTGGCGCAGGCCCAGGCCGGCCTGGTCGCAGTGGGTGGTGATGGGCACGCCGTCGACATGCTCGAGCGCCAGGTAGGGCTGGCCGTCCTCGGTGACGCCTGCGTCATAGAGCCGCGCAATGTGCGGGTGTTCCAGGGCGGCCAGGATGTCGCGTTCGCGCTCGAAGCGCCGCGCCAGCCCCGGCTCGAGCAAACTCATGTGAGGCAGCTTCAACGCCACCGTCCGGCTGAAGGCGCCGTCTATCCTTTCTGCCAGCCACACCGTGCCCATGCCGCCGCGGCCGAGCGGCCGCAGCAGGCGATAGGGGCCGATCTGTTTCATCGCCGCGCCGGCGGCTGGCGCCGCGTTGGCAAGGCGGTCCTCCGCGGCGGCTTCGGCGACCAGAGGCATCTGGTCGAGCAGCCCGTCCAGGCCAAGTGCGGTGTTGCCGGTTTCCAGATCGGCCAGCATCCGTGCCAACTGCGGCCTCAGGGCCTCGTCGGCCGGGGCGAGCGCGTCGAGCCAGGCCGCACGTTGCCCGGCAGGCTGGTCCAGCAATTCGTCCAGCAGGGCCGACAGGCGTGCCAGTTCACCCGAGCCGAGCGCCATGGTTACTCCAGCACGGCCTTCAACAGCAGGCGGGCCTTCTGCCAGTCGCGCCGTACGGTGCGGTCGGTGATGCCCAATGCCTCCGCGATGGCCAGTTCGTCCAGCCCGGCGAAGCAGCGCATTTCGACGATGCGGGCCAGCCTGTCGTCCACTTTGGAAAGGGCTTCCAGTGCCTCGTGGATGCGGATCACGTCGTCGTCCTTTACGGCTACGGACTCGGCCACCTCGGTATTCAAGGTGACATGCAGGTGGTCACCGCCTCGACGTTCGGCGTGGCGCTGGCGTACGAAATCGATGACGACGAAACGCATCACCCGTGAGGCATAGGCCAGGAACTGTCCCTGAGTCATGCCCCCCAGATCGCTCTGTTGCTGGAAGCGCAGATAGGACTCGTGCACCAGCGCCGTGGTGTCCAGCATGGTGATGTCCTCGCTTCGCCGCAGGCGGGAGCTCGCCAGGCGGCGAAGGTCCTGGTACATCAGCCGGAACAACTCGTCGGCCGTGTCCGGCGCCGGGGCGTTGGGGTCCATGGCGAACGAGTATGCCGTCAATCGAGTGTCTGCCGGTAGCGCTTCATGGCCACCGCACCGGCGACAGTGAGAAAGGCCAGCATCGGCCAGAGTTCCGGCCACATCTGGTGCAGGCCGTTGCCCTTCAGCAGGATGCCGCGCACGATGCGCAGGAAGTGTGTCAGCGGCAACACCTCACCGATCGCTTGGGCCCAGGCCGGCATGCCGCGGAACGGGAACATGAAGCCGGACAGCAGCATCGAGGGCAGAAAGAAGAAGAACGTTGCCTGCAGCGCCTGCAACTGATTGCGGGCGAGCGTGGAGAAGGTGAAACCCACTGCCAGGTTGGCCAGCATGAAGACGCCAATCATCGCCATCAGCAGTGTGAAGCTGCCGACCATGGGCACCTCGAACAGCAGCCAGGCCGCGCCGAGGATCACCGCGAGCTGGAGGTAGCCGATCAGCACGTAGGGCAGGATCTTTCCCACCATCACCTCGAACGGCCGCACGGGCGTGGCCAGCAGGTTCTCCATCGTGCCGCGTTCGCGCTCGCGGGTCATCGCCA
Source organism: uncultured Ideonella sp. (assembly GCA_964369025.1). Classification (GTDB taxonomy): domain Bacteria; phylum Pseudomonadota; class Gammaproteobacteria; order Burkholderiales; family Burkholderiaceae_C; genus Ideonella. The sequence goes on from CAYJEC010000130.1 coordinate 6,860, forward strand.
GGCCGGTGAGCATGACCATGGTCATCGTCAGGATGGTTCCGATCAGCCCGGGCACGATGTTGTATCGCGACAGGCCCTCGGGGTTGTAGCGGCGGTGGATGCGCAGCTCGAACGGCACGCCTCCGGGCTGCAGGTGGCTCAGCGGGCCGGTGAGGTCGTGCCGCAAGGCCACCGGTGAGAGCTGGCCCAGTGCGGCGATGGCGTTGCTGGCGGCCGAGGGGTCGGTCGCGTCCACGCTGACAAGCAGCGCTGGTTTCTCGCCGCGCAGCAGCCGGCGCGAGAAATCTGGCGGGATGGCGACCATGAACTGCACCTCGCCGCGCTCGATCAGCGCATCGCCCTCGGCCTCGCTGGCCGGTTGGTGGGTGATGTGGAAGTAGCCGGTGTTCTGCAGGCTCATCACCAGGCTGCGGGCGATGGGGCTGGCGTCGTGGCTGACCAGCGCGGTGGGCAGGCCCTTGGGGTCGGTGTTGATCGCATAGCCGAACAGCACCAGCTGGAGGATGGGCACGCCGACGGCCATTGCAAATGTCGGCCGGTCCCGCAACATTTGCTGGAACTCCTTCAGGAAGACCGCGAAGGTGCGGGCCCAGGAAAAGCCGAGGGTCATGACGGCTTCCCGCCGGTGACGTTGTCCGGCGCCTGCCCGATCAGGCTGATGAACACGTCCTCCAGATTCGGCTCGGCCCGGGTCCAGTGAAGGTGGGTTTGTTCGCGGTACGGCGCGATGGCGGCAGCCAACGCCGCGGCGTCCTGTGCCGCCACGTGCACCGCGCTGCCGAAGGAGGCCACGCTGAGCACGCCAGGCGCGGCCTTCAGCGGTGCCAGCAGGGCGGTCAGGGCTTCCGGCGCTGCGGCGGTCTGCGCCGACCAGACGGTGAGCGCCGCCTGCTGGATGATCTGCGCCTCGGTGCCGCGTGCCAGCAGGCGGCCGTAGGCGATGTAGGCGAGTTCGTGGCAGCGCTCGGCCTCGTCCATGTAGTGGGTCGAGACCAGCACGGTGATGCCCTCCGCCGCCAGCCGGTGGATCTCGTCCCAGAACTCGCGCCGCGCCTTGGGGTCGACGCCGGCGGTGGGTTCGTCCAGCAGAAGCAGGCGCGGCTGGTGAATCAGGCACGAGGCCAGCGCCAGGCGCTGCTTCCAGCCACCCGAGAGTGAGC